>JAFYIW010000283.1 GCA_017538465.1 Victivallales bacterium | reverse complement strand
CCTCTAGAATTTCTAGAATTTCTGGCAGAAGCAGCTTTTCTGGGCGGGTCAAAGACCTCCAGCTCATTCCAGTCCCCCCGGTCCTGCAGCGGAGGCTCGGCAGGTTCCACCGGGGATGTTTCGGTCGTCCCAGGGGTGAGCAGCAACTCGCCGCGGATGGGGTCGGCCACCACGACTTTGAACTGCCTGCTCTGGGTGACGAAAAGGCGGTCGCCATTGCGCAGGTTGGTCCAGTCCAGTTTCAGGTGGTCAAACGTCCAGTAGTTCGGCAGTTGCGGCTCGTTGACAAAGGCCATCAGGCCATATTCAGGCAGATAGAGCTGCGCCCCTAGCTTGCTGGTGCGGCAGACCTCCCCTGTGACGGTGAAGGAGGGGTCCTGGCATCGCAGATGGTCCAGGTAACGGATTTTCATGCGGTCCTCGGCGGCGAATTCGGCCTGATCGCAGTTGTATTCGTGGCTGGTGCAGTCGTCGGCGATGGCGGTGACCTGCTCCAAGTTATATGGCGAGCGGCGGTTGTCATGCAGCAGGAGCTGCTGGTGCACCAGCAAATCCGCATAGCGCCGAATCGGACTGGTGAAATGGCAGTAGCGCTCCTTGCCCAGACCAAAATGACCGAGGCATTCGGATTCATAGACTGCACGGGGAAGTTGCCGCAGGAATGCCATGTACAGCACATCCTTGAGCGGGGACTTCTCGGCGTGCTTGAGGAAACGCACAATGCCCCGGCGAGTGCCCAGGGACTTGACCTTCTCTCCCATCATCAGCGTCGCGGTCTCCGTGAACTGCGCCATCTTGTCCTCGTCCGGGGCCTGATGGTTACGATAGATGCCAGGCAGCTTGAGTTTCAGAAGCTCGTTGGCGATGCACTCGTTGGCGGAAAGCATGAACTCCTCGACGAGCTGGTGGGAGGGATTGTCCTCGCTTTTCTGCACTCCCAGAATCTGTGAAGGGTTCTCAGTGCACAAGACACGGATTTCCGGCATCGCCATCGGCAAAAATTGCTCTTGGGTCTGACGGCGATGACGCAGGAGGCGCGCAACGTTGTTCAGGCGGTCAAGCAGTTCCAGCACCCCAGGCTGAGCCTCAAAGGGACGACCGTCAAGATACTGCTGAACCTGTTCGTAGCAAAGGCGTTGTGTGACATTGATTGTGGTGTGGCAGCGCTCCCATGAAAGCACTTCGCCGGTGTGGGCGTTATAGTGGATGAACACCGAGTGCGCTAGACGCGGCACGCCCGCCTGGAGGCTGCATTGCTGATTGGCCAAGGCACGCGGAAGCATTGGGAGGGTACGTCCGGGCAGATAGGAGGTGAAGCAGCGTCTCCGCGCCTCGCGGTCCAATGCGGATTTCGGGGTGACGTAGCATGCCACGTCCGCGATGTGCACGCCGACGACGATTTCGCCAGGGATTTGGGTGGGTTCGCAGGAGAGCGCGTCATCGTAGTCACGGGCATCCACTGGGTCGATGGTGACGACCGTGTGCTTCGTGTAGTCCCGTCGGCGGACCTTGGCGGGCTTGAGTTTTCGCGCGGCCTCCTCATCCGTCTCCGTGTAGGTCGCGGGAATGCGGAACTCCTCGACAATGGCATCCAGGTCGGCTGTGACTTCGCCAGTCTGCCCAATGACATCGCAGAGCTCCGCCATGCCGAGACCACTGTCAAAATTCGCGTCGTCGGGGATGGGAAGAGTGGCTTTGGCCCACTGGCCTTCACGTGGCGCGGGGAACGCCCGTGCGCAGGACTGGCGGGTGAGCGGGAGCAGGGCGGGCAGCTCACGGCGCAATGGCCGCAGCGCCCAGCCGCCGTGCCAGGGCACTAGGCAGCCCACGATGGCGCCGAATTTCCGTTCCAGAATGCGGGTGATTGCGCCGGACGGGCGCTCCGGGTCACTTTGCGGGTCAATCTGCACCTCGACTTGATCGCCGGCAATGCCGCCATGCAGCATGCTGGGGGGGATGAAGACCGAGCCCTCCTCTAGCTTGACAAAGCCGAATCCCTTTTCATTGACGGAGAGAGTCCCCAGAAGCCCAATAGGATGTTTTTCTTTTTTTGCCATAATCGTATGCAAGTCAATTTGAATGATTTGATATCTCGGCCATTTGGCCTAATTCATAATATAATAGGTAAAAGCGAATTGGTTGGAGGAGCAGGCCAGTTAGTGCTTGAAAAGCACAGTCTTCAGCGTTTCGCGAGTGGTCTGGTCGGCGGATAGGCGATTCTTGGTGAAGGCGAAGACGGCGCGATTTCGCTGGTCAATCAGCAGTTCGCTGCCGCCATAGCCGCCGTGGCCGAAGACTGCCCCGCGGTCATCTGGCGCACCATAGAGGAGATAGCCGAGACCAAAAAACTCCCAGTAGCCGGGAATTGCGGGGATTTCCTGGTCGGCGGGACGATGGAGGGTGGTGGCGTCCTGAAGCAGTTTCGTCGAGACAAGCGGATGGGCCATGTCCAGCAGCGCCTTGCCCAATTTAAGCAGGGCACGCGCACTGGCGACTCCATTGAAGGCGGGGAGACACGCCTTTTGAATGGCGGGCTGTGCCACGAGATTCTCGGTGGGGTTCCAGAAACTCGGGCGTGGCGGCAGTGGCGGGAGCAAATCCGGCGCACGCTGGAGTTCGGCCAGGCGGCACATCGCGTGGGCGGGAACTCCGAAAAGGCATTCCGTCTGGATGCCGAGCGGGGCAAGCACCGCATCGATGATGCTGTCGCGGAAGGATTTCCCCGTGATGCGGCAAAGCGGCTCTCCCAGCAGCCAACTGTAGGTGAAGGCCTGATATTTGGAGCGGGTGCCGGGACGCCAGGCAGGACGCATGGCGGCCAGCCGGGAGCACATCAATGGCCAGTTGGCCAGTTCCTCTGGGGTGTCCGCATGCGGCATGCAGAATAGCCCCGTGGTGTGCGACAGGACATGGCGCAGACGGATTGTCTCGCGGAATTGCCCGGTCAACTCCGGCCACAGTTCCACAAGACGAGTGTCCAGAGAAATGAGGCCGCGGTCAACGAGAAGCAATGCCGCGGTGGTGGCCACGGCTTTCCCCGTGGAGAATACGGGGAAAAGCGACTCGGGAGAAACGGGGCGGCGGTGCGCGGGGTCAAGCCACCCTGCGGTCGCGAAGAGTTCACCAGTGGCTTCGCTCCAGAAAGCACATTGGCAGCCTAGCTCGGCCCCGGAGGCAATCGCCGAATCCAGGACATGTTGAAGACGGGCTATTGTGCTGGCCATGATTTGCTTCTTCTAAAGCTTCTAGAGCTTCTAGACTATTTTGCCAGGTCGTGGGCAACCCAGAGAATAAGGCCGCCCATCCACAGAATGAAAATCAGCCCAAAGACGCAATACCAGAAATTCTTCGAGCGCATCAATGCGCCCAGCCGAGTCTCGGCGTGCTCTTCCTCCAGCCGGTTGAGGACATCGGTCTTCAGGTAATCCATCAGGGCCCGGCGCTTGTCCATCTCGTCTTCCAGCGCCGCCTGCTCCTCAGGCGAAAGGACTTTTTCATCCTTTTCCTGAGAAGTCAAGGCATTCGCGGAAGCGGATGTGGCCAGGACAGTGCCCTTGTCCGGCGGATTCGTCTGGTCATTTGGGGCTTCGGCCTCCGGTGCAACGGGCAGAGAATCGTTTTTGTTTTCCATGATGACTCCGTTGGGGATTATTCTTCGCTGACGCCGCGGTAATTGCCGCGCTGGCGCACGGCGGGACGCTCGCGGCTTCCTTTGAGCAGCAGCGAGTCTTCGCCGAAGAGCGTACGGGTCTTCTCCAGGAATTTGGACGAGGTTTTGACGGAGAGGAGGGGGTTGCGCAGGAAGATCCGGTCTCCGTTGGCGCGTTCCAGACATAGGAGCACCTGCGAGGGGCCGTGATGCTTGGAGCACAGCTCCGCGAACTGGTCCAGCCGTTCCGGCAGGGCGCGCGCTTCCGGAATATAGACATTGATTTGTCCACAGTACAGTTCAGGGGCTTTCTCCGCCGGGACAATCTTGTTGAGTTTGATGCGCGGCGAATCACCCTCGTCTTCGGGAACTTGGACTTCACCCTCGATGAAGACGACGCGGTGGGGCTCCAGCGCCTCGGGGAAGTCTTTCAGCGCCGTCTCGTATTCGCGGCTGAAAAGCGCGGTCTCCAGCGAAGATTCGCGGCTCTCCAGCTGCAGAATCGCAAAGGGCTTCATGTTCTTCTTCGAGATTTTTTTGGTGACGTTGGCCAGATAGGCGCCCGCCCGGAAGGTGGTGCCTGGCTCAAGTTCCGGGAGGTCGGCCAGGTCGTCAATCTGGTAGGTGGTCACGATTTCGCGGGCGGAATCAATGGGGTGTCCGGAGAGGTAGAATCCCAGTAGCTCCTTCTCGTGGTTGAGTTTTTCGGCAAGCTCAAGCTCGCCCAATTGGGGGTATTGGAGGGTGGTGGCCTGGTCGTCCGAACCCATCAAGTCAAAGAGCGAGAGCTGGCCGCTGGAGCGGTCCTTGCGGGTGGCGGCGGCCTGGGCGATGGCGGTCTCCTTCACCGCAAGGAGCTGCGCGCGCTTTTTGCCGAAGGAGTCCATCGCGCCAGAGAGAATCAGCGCATCGAGCAATCGGGCGTTGACGCCATCGACGCGCTCGCAGAAGTCCAGCAGATCCTTGAAGGGACCGCCCTGCTGCCGGGCGTCCATGATGTTCTGGACAATGCCCTCGCCGACGCTCTTGATGGCCGCCAGGCCGAAGCGGATGTCCTTGCCGTCCACCGAAAAGAATTTTCCGCAGACATTGACGGCCGGGGCGAGGATGCGGATGCCCATCTCGCGGCACTCCTTGAGGTAGAAGGAGAGTTTCTCGGCGTTGTTCATTTCGGAGGTGAGTACGGCGGCCATGAACTCGGTGGGGTAATTCGTCTTGAGCCATGCCGTGCGGTAGGTCAAAAGCCCGTAGGCGGCGGAGTGGCTCTTGTTGAAGCCATAGCCGGCGAACTTGAGGATCTTCTCCCAGATGCTGTTGCTGATGCTTTCACTGATGCCATGTTCGGAGCAGCCGGCGATGAAGATGGCCTTCTGCTTGACCATCTCGTCCAGTTTCTTCTTGCCGATGGCGCGGCGGAGGATGTCGGCGCCGCCCAGGGTATATCCGGCGATTTTTTGGGCGACCTGCATGATCTGCTCCTGGTAGAGCATGATGCCGTAGGTCTCGGAGAGGATGGACTCCATTTCCGGCACATCATAGTCCAGCGGAATGCGCCCGTCCTTGCGACCGAGGAATTCCGGGATGAACTCCATCGGTCCGGGGCGATAGATGGCGATGAGCGCGATGATGTCCTCCAGGCGGGAAAGATGCCATTTTCTGCAGAGGTCCTGCATGCCTCCGGACTCGAGCTGGAAGACGGCGATGGTCTTGCCCTCGTTGAGCAGGTCGTAGGTGGCCTTGTCGTCTATCGGAATATCGTTGGCGATGATTTTCCTGCCGGTGTTGAGTTCGATGAGGTCAAGTGCGTCCTGGATGAGCGTGAGCGTCTTGAGGCCCAGGAAGTCCATCTTGAGCAGCCCGAGCTCCTCGCAGGGGTGGG
>JAFYIW010000282.1 GCA_017538465.1 Victivallales bacterium | reverse complement strand
TAGCGCGTCATCGGCGTTTTGCAAGCCTTTTCACCGCAAAAACTTGCGCAATCCGCTGTCGCGGGTTGTAGATGGTTTGTGCGGGGGAAGAAGTTCATGTTTTGGGGATGCAAAGAAAATCGTCGAGATCTACAGTCCATCGCACTACCGATGCGCGTCAACTGCCAATACTATAACACGGTTATGCAGATTTGACGCAGGATTTCAGGAAATACACCACTGACCTGGTCCATGTCTCTCCCATTTCTGTTCCATAGCAGGTCGGGTCGGAGGCCATCCCTTCCAGACTATTTCTTGAGGAAGACCGAATGGGGCGTGACGAGGTCCTTGCCGATGGCTAGTCACGGAAGTTAGGAATTGTTCCTCAGACTTCAGCCATCAGACTTGCGTCCCCTTTGTTGGTTCTTATATTTGCGGATTTTTCCGCAAATATTATCATTTATCTGCTGATTTTTTTCCGCAAAATACCTGACATTTTCTATGAGGCCCATCCTGAAAATCATCAGCATCTGTGTTACTTTTCCCTTGATGAGATACACGTGAATGTCGTGCGTTAAAGTCCGCCTCAAAATACATCGGCGCTGTCAATACAATCATCGTGACCTGGGATACGGAGTGCGAACTGGATGATGGCATCAGAGTGGTTCCCGCCTGGAAGTTCCTACTTGACAAATGGTGAAGTTCGGCGACCCGTGGTCGCACGACAGACACGTCCTTTCTGAACGATTTCAATTTGCCTTGGAAGACCGAACGGAGCGTGGTGAGGTCGTCGGGCCGGGCGTGATGCCGAGCGAGAGGAATTTGACTTCAACCCCCTTTGCTGCGATCAATATGGCAGATATTGCAGGTGGCGCAGTTGAGTTCGGCTGGCGGCTCATAGATTTTGCCCTCCTTGGCGGCCGCGCGAATCTTCAGATAGTTGACTCCTGCCAGGAAAACACCCAGCACGATGAATGCCCCTGGAGCGAAGGAGAACAATTTGAAGCCGTCGTTCCAGGCGGGAATCACGGTCAGCTCAAAGAGCGTGCCCGAGGCAAAGAACTCGCGGACGGCGCCGAGGGCGGTCAGGGTGATGGTGAAGCCCAGCCCCATCCCGATGCCATCCAGAAGCGACTGCGCGGGGTTGTTTTTGGAGGCGAAGGCCTCGGCGCGTCCCAGCACGATGCAATTGACGGTGATCAGCGGCAGATAGATGCCCAGGGCTTTGACCAAACTGGCGGGCGCGTATGCCTCCATCAGGAACTGCACGATGGTCACGAAGGTCGCGATGACCACGATGAAGCAGGGGATGCGCACCTTGTCCGGGATGATTCGCTTACAGCAGGAGACCACGAAATTGCTGCAGGCCAGCACGAAGGTAGTGGCCATGCCCATGTAGATGGCGTTCTTGGCGCTGGAGGAGGTCGCCAGCGTGGGGCACATTCCCAAAAGAAGGATAAACACGGGGTTTTCCTTCCAGAGGCCGTTGGTGAGTGTCTTAAAGGCGGACATGGCGGTTATTCCTGCGTGGCTGCAAAGTGAAATTGTTGCCGTGCGGCGGCGGAGACCCGGTTTACGGCGTTGCGGATGGCGGTGGAGGAGACGGTCGCCCCGCTGACGGGGGTGACCACGCCATTCCCTGCGGTTCCCTGGGAAGACTGCCCGAACTGGAATTCTCCCCCCAGATGCTGTCCGTTGAAGGAGTCCAGATAGGCATTGGGCGGAAGCTGGCTGGCCTGGGTGTCTTCTTCCTTCTGGCTGGCGAAGAGGCTCCAGAAGGATTTGGTGGTTTCGCGGTTGCAGGCACGGCTGCCGACACCGGGGGTTTCGGAGTTTTCGGAGACCAGCACGCCCCGAATCGTGCCATCCAGGTTGAAGCCGACCAAGACTTTGATCTCGCCGCTGAAACCATTCGGGTCTGAGCCTTCGGCACAGTAGGCAATGACCTCGCCTGCCGCATTGCGTGCCTCGTAGAAGGCGACCTCGCCTTCGGAGGGCAATTCGCTGACCTGATTGGTCTCGGCGGGCAGCAACAGCTTCATCTTGGCGTCCCGCTGGGCAATGCGGGCCTTTTCACGTGGGGCGGCGGTCTTCTGCGAGACGAAGGCCAGCGCGGCGCCAGCCACGGCGCAGATGAACGCAAGAGCCAGAGTGAGTTTGAGGATTTCCTTCATGTTGAGTCCCTACTTGGCGAATTGCAGACCCTTCTTCTTTGGCATGCCAAAGGGGCGTCCTTGGGTATAGCGGTCGATCAGCGGGGTGAAGGCGTTCATGATGAGGATGGCGAAAGTGGCGCCTTCAGGGTAGCTGCCCCACAGCCGGATGCAACTGGTCAACACGCCGCAGCCAACGGCAAAGAGGATGGCCCCCAGGCGGGAGACCGGTGTGGTGACCATGTCGGTCGCCATGAAGAATGCCGCCAGGAGCAGTCCGCCCGTCAGCAGATGGAAGAGCGGGTTGGCGTAGGACTGCGGGTTGGCCAGCCAGGGGATGCCGGTGATGACGACTACCGTCCCTAGATAGAAGACGGGAATTTGCCAGCGGATGATCTTCAGGACGACGAGCAGAATGCCGCCGAGGAGCAATGCCAGCCCGCAGGTCTCGCCGAGCGAACCGGCCTTGCCAAAGCCCAGGAAGAGCTTCCAATAGGAAAGCGGTTCCTGATAGTCGCTTGCCTCGGCGATGTCGGCGAGGAGATTCTGCGCATCCTTGGAGGCGTCCGTGCGGGCCACTTTGGAGAAGGCAAGCGGGGTCGGTCCAGTGATGGGAACGGGGTCGGTGACGGCTTCCTGCACCTGCAAGACCTGCGCGTCCTTTTTTAGCATGTATTCCGGGGCGCGGGGTTGGCTCCAGGTGGTCATGATGCCGGCGAAGCCAATCAGCAGCGCGACGCGTCCGACCAGCGCGGGATTGAAGGGGTTGCAGCCCAAGCCGCCATAAATCATCTTGCCGATGACAATGGCGACGAAGGCGCCGACAAGGCAGAGCCACATCGGCGTGGCAGAGGGCAGGTTCATGGCCAGAAGCACTCCCGTCACGGCCGCCGAGCCGTCCATAATCGCAACAGGTTGTTTCATTGCCTTGG
>JAFYIW010000281.1 GCA_017538465.1 Victivallales bacterium | reverse complement strand
GGAATTGTAAAATCAATGTAAAATTCCTCCAGTGGTTTTTCCCGTTTCCATGCAGCATTGACGGCATGTGATGCGATTCTCGTAAAACGCAGAACAATAGTAGATTAAGAGTGATTGGCAGTTGTTTTGAGCTCTATGCCAGAGAGAGAGAAAAAACAACCCATTAAGAATGTCGAAGATTCCCAAAAAAATCAACCGCTCCAATTGAATCTGCCATGAAAAAGTCCCCCTTTACCCTCATCGAACTCCTCGTGGTCATCTCCATTATCGCCATCCTGGCCAGTATGCTTCTGCCCGCCCTCGCCAAGGCGCGCGACAAGGCTCGCACCACCGACTGCCTCAACAACCTGAAGACTCTTAGGCTCTATGCGACGATGTACGAGATGGAGTTCAACGACATCTTGTTCCCGTCAACCCTCAACATTATCGCCAAAGCCACGGGGCAATACGTTCCATGCAACTGGGGGCGTGTCCTTATGGAAAACAATTTGCTCTTCAAAAACGGGAACCAGGCGACTTTACTCCGCGAATTCCAGTGCCCTGCCAAAAAAGGGTTGACGCTTACCCAGAAAGGCGTGGATTACTCGTATCCGAACGTGGACGCCTCCGGCTCCTATCACTATGGGATAAACTCCATGCCTCATGCGAATACCGCTGCTACTTCACCCCAAAAGATCAAACTCCTTTCAAACTTGCGGTTCCCGTCGAGGACGGCCAGCCTGGCGGATACCCACCAGGGCAATCCCGATGTCATTGGACGCCATTCCTACATCTTTGACAATTCATCTCAGTATTGGATGCTTCTGGATTTCATACACACAAACAGCTCGAGGTGCAATGTGGCATATATCGACGGCCACGCCGCCAGCGAGAATAAGAGACCGTTCTTGCTCATAAACAGCGCGTCGCTGAGGCATCCCTTCTGGGCATACGCCTGGGTAATTAACGGCGTCAACTACAAAATGCATAGTTGGATAAATTAAATCCAGTCCTCCCCTCAGGGCAACCTGGGGGGAGTTTTTTATTTGGCCATGCGAAGGAAGCAGCTGGGGAATCAGGGCTTACCGTATGCCTGAAACCGCCAGGAGGAAGCGGCTGGCATTATTGGCATTCAGGCTGAATTCGATTGGGAGAACCTAAAATGGACCACAGGATCACGGTGGACTACAGCACGCATAACGGGCTGATACGCAAGGAACTCTATGGTTCCGGACTGCACATATTCGTCTCCGACCGCAATATTTCCGACTTCAGCGATGTCTTCAAGACCCTGCGCTTTCCCGCCGTCCGCAACCACGACTGGTCGCTCAACAACCCGAACCAGCGTCTGATTGACATCCATCATATCTTTCCGCTCATGCATCTCGACCCTGCCGATGAGCGGAACTACTACTTCGCCCCGTCGGACGAAGTCATCCGTTTGGTTTACGAGGCGGGCTCGAAGGTGTTCTACCGCCTGGGAACCAGCATCGAGCACACCAAGGACATTCACTTCAACATCTTCCCTCCTGAGGATTTCCACAAATACGCGGAAGTCTGCGCCGCCGTCATACGGCACTACACGCGCGGCTGGAACAACGGCTTCCATTATGACATGAAATACTGGGAGATCTGGAACGAACCAGACGGGCACATCAATATGTGGGCGGGGTCGGACGAACTCTTCGCCGAGTTCTTCGCCATCGTCCTCAAACGCCTGAAGGCGGAATTTCCCGAGTTGAAGATCGGCGGCCCTGCGCACTGCGGGTTCAAGCCGGAGCTCATCGACATGGTCAAAAAGGAATGCGACAAGCTCGGCGTCCAGCCGGATTTCTACTCTTATCACATGTATGCCAACGATTTGGACACCCCGGAACAATACGGTTCCGAACCCCGAAAGTACCTTGATTCCATCGGATGGAACCAGGTGGAATGCTGTATCAACGAATGGCATTTCATCCGCAGCTGGGGCGGCGTCCACTCCAATGTCACCGAAGAGTCCTATAGGCGCTCCACCGAAGGACGTGACGGACTCATGGGCATCAACTCCGCCGCCTTCAACATCGCCACCTTCGTCATCTGGCAGAACAGCCCTGTGGATTCCGCTTTCTACTATGGCTGCGGCAAAGCCGCCTGGAGCGTGCGTTACCCCAGCCAGCGCTTCAACAAGAACTACTATTCCCTGCTCATGATGCGGGACATGGTCTATGACTTTCCCAATCAGGTCGCCGTGTCGGGCGGCACCACGACGCAACGCGCCATCGCAGGACTCTCCGACGATGGTTCGAAAGCCGCCGTCCTGGTGGCGGATTTTTGTGGATCAGAGATGACCATTCCCGTGGAGATTCAAGGCTTCGAAAATCCTTCCGCCATCTTCTGCATGGTCTTGGATGACCTTCGCGACAACGCCCACGTTGAATGTCGTCAAGACGAAAATGGCCTGTTCATTCTCGAAAAAAGCGAGCCAGGCTCCGCCGTCTTCCTGCTTGTGCTGGAGAAATAGGCGGGGCAGAGGCGGGTGGCGCACCTCAAAAGAAGAGTCACCCGCTTCGCTGCTGTTGCTTTGTCCAACGGAAGCATATCATTTCTGAAAAAGAGACAACCATTGGAACGATTACCATGAAAAAGACTTTTACCCTCATCGTCATCGCCATCCTGGCCTCCATGCTTCTGCCCGCCTTCACCTTGACGGCGGCCGAGTTCTCGGTGCCGTTCCTGAAGCAGGCGCCGGTCATCGACGGGCGGTTCGACGCGGGCGAGTGGGACTTCGCCCTGGCCATCAGCGGCTCGGCGAAGAACATGGATCCGCGCCGGACCACCCTGTGGCTGGGCTATGACCAGACGACACTTTACGTGGCGTTGCAGGGCGAGACTCCCCCGCGCGGGAGCCTCAGCGCCAACACGCAGTGGCTCAGCCACCACGACTCGCTGGAGCTCTGGTTCGCCCCGCCTCAGGAGAAGCGCACCATCGAGGCCCTGAAATTCGGCGTCTTCCAGATGATCGTCGATTTCGAGGCGACGTTCCAGGCGCAGCATCACAGCCCCGGCTACGGCCTGAACATGCGGCAGTGGAAGCATGACGCCCAGATCCAGTCCCGCGTCGAAGACGGTCTCTGGACGATGGAGATGGCCTTCCCGCTGAAGGCGATGGGCGTGGAGGGGGACCCGGAGGGCGACTGGCGCATGATGTTCTGCCGCAACTACGGCGTCACCCCGCGCGTCCAGTGCCCCATGACCGATGTCGCCAGTTTCGAGGACGCCACCAACTACTCCGTCTTCCACCTCTCACGAGAGTGCCTCGCGTTCCAGCAGCTCTATGCGCCAGAAACCCGCCTGCCGCTGCTCTTCCGCGTGGCGAATCCAACCGACCAGCCTGCCTCGGCGGAACTTGACGTCGCGGTCTCCGGCGAAACGGAAAGGACCTTTGAAGCGGCAATGCTACTTAATCCAAATCAATCAGTTATAAAAGATTTTACCCAGCGGTGTTCGGCCGAGGGCGGCAAATGCAAGGTCGCCATCAAATCGGACGGGCTGACCCGCGAGATCACCTGGAACCCGCCGCAGCAGCCGATCTGGCGAAACCTCGAATCCTACCAGACGCTCTTCTGCGG
>JAFYIW010000280.1 GCA_017538465.1 Victivallales bacterium | reverse complement strand
GCTCTCCGACCCCTTCGGCGGCCCCGTCCTTCCCAAAATCGACTCGCTGGAAGTCGCCAAGCTGATTGCCGAAGGCAAAAAGCAGGGCCTCATCGACGCCACCGCATTCCACGACGACGATCTGGTCCCCTGGGATCCAGAGCACCTTGAAGACGACCTGGACCCCGCCAGCCCCGTGTATGCCAAGCTCCACGCCATCAAGGCCATCCTCGATGAAGCAGGCGTGGTTTTCAACTCTGCGGTCTGCAGCCTCCACGGCAACCCGCTCTTCCAAAACGGCGGCCTCTGCAACCCCGACCCCGAAATCCGCAAACTGGCGCGCCAGAAGGTGTACCGTCTCCTCCGCATGGGGCAATTCTTCGGGGCCAAATACTACATCTACTGGGTGGCCCGCGATGGCTTCGAGGTGCCAATTGTCACCCAATGGGACAAAGTCTATGACTGGCTGGCCGAGGGGCTCAACGGCGCCCGCGAATACATGCTCGAGCACGGCATGACCAACTATCTCGGCGGCACCGTCGAACCCAAGCCCAACGAACCCCGTGGCCACATGTTCCTGCCAACCGCAGGACACGCCGTGGGTTTCATCTACGGCAAACTCCACGAGCCGGACTTCTGGGGCGTGAACCCCGAACTGCTCCAGCACGAGGGCATGGCGCTCCAGAACTCCGTCCTGACGGTCGCCTATTTGGTCTCCCTGAAGAAGCTGCTCTTCCTGCACTTCGGCAGCCAAATCAAGGCGCAATTCGACGACGACTTCCCGCCGCTGGTCGGTCCCGAGGGCCTCAAGGAGACCGTAATGATGTTCTACACCCTCAAGAAACTCGGCTGGAAGGGCCCCGTGGAATTCGACTGCCACGCCCTGCGTGCCGAAGTCAACCGCGAGGACCCGCTCGCCTCCCGCCGGCAGTTCATCCGCGACTGCTCCGAGGCGCTCGACATCGCGCTACGCCTCGCCGACCGCATCCAGGAACCCGCCCCAGGTCTTTCCCAGACCGCCGCCGACCTGGCCTCCATTCGGCAGATGTGTGGACTGTAGAGGCTTCCCACTCCTTACTCCTCGTCTGGCTTCCGTCACTCGCTCGTCCACGAGCGTGAACTGTCATTCCTCATTCCTCATTTCCAGTTATGTTTCTCGGCATCGACGCAGGCACCCAAAGCATCAAAGGCATCATCATCGACCCTACGACGGGATGGTGCTCCGAATCCGTCGCCGTGCATTTCGGACGCGACCTGCCCCAATACGGCTCGCCGGATGGCTTTCTGCCCAACCCCGACTCCAGAATCCGCCGCGCGAATCCCCTGATGTGGCTGGATGCACTGGATTTGCTACTGGCACGGATGCACAATGCCGGTTTGCCAATGGCGCAAGTCGCTGGTATTTCCGGCTCCGGTCAGCAGCACGGCACGGTGTATCTCAATGACCAGTTCCCGGATGCCCTGGCGAAACTGCAGCCGGAGAAATCCCTCGGCGAACAGCTCTGCCACGCCTTCAGTCGTGCCGAGGCGCCCATCTGGATGGACGCCTCCACCACTGCGCAATGCGAGCAGCTTCGCACAAAATTCGGCGCGGAGGGCGTCCGCCAGCGCACTGGCAGCGACGCCACCGAGCGTTTCAGCGGTCCCCAGATCATGAAATTCGCCCAGGACGAGCCGGCGCAGTGGGCGGAGACCGCCACCGTCCATCTGGTCAGCTCCTTCCTGGCCTCCGTGCTGGCAGGGAAAATCATGCCCATCGACTACGGCGACGGCGCGGGAATGAACCTCCTCAATCTCCATACCCTTGCCTGGGATGAAGAAATCGCGGAGTTCTGCGCACCGGGGCTCCTCCAACGCCTGCCGTCCTGCGTGCTCTCCACCAAGGCACCCGGATGTCTCGCGCCATACTTTGCGAAATACGGTCTGCGCACCGGCATCCCCGTCAATGTGTGGTCGGGGGACAACCCCAACAGCCTCATCGGCACCGGCGGGGCGTTGCCCGGACGCGCGGTGGTGAGCCTGGGCACCAGCGACACCTACTTCGGGACCATCCCCGACCTCACGGCGCTTCCTCGCCACGGCCATGTCTTCGGCAATCCCGCCGGCGGCTTCATGACTCTGGTCTGCTTTGCCAACGGCTCGCTCACCCGCGAGCATTTCCGTGCCCAATACGGCTTTTCGCGTGAGGAATTCGAGACGGCAATCCAATCCTGCGCTCCTGGCAAATACCAACTTCTGCCCTGGCTGGTACCGGAGGCCACGCCGCCCGTGGCCAATCCCCAGCTCCGAGCGAATTTCGACATCGAAAACGCCACGCCTGGGGAGTTCCTCCGTGCGCTCGTGGAATCGCAGATCCTCACCATGCGCCATCACGCCGGCAACCGTAGGAAGCCCGCGCAGATTCGCCTGACCGGCGGGGCCTCCGCCAGTCCCCTGCTCCGCCAAATCGTCGCGGATGTCTTCCAGACGCCGGTATTCCTCGGCGATTCCACCGAGGCCGCCGCGCTCGGGGCCGCCATGCGGGCCGCCAATGTCTGCGGAAGCGGCGATTTCGAGAGCCTCAGCGAGCGCTTCTGCACGACACAGACTGTCGTGGAACCCAATCCCGCGCTGGCCGCAGTCTATGACCAGGCGCTGGAGAATTTCGCGAAACTGCTAGTAGGCTGTTGCAATTGAAACCAGAGTACTACTGTAGAATCTTCATCGCACGGCCGAGAGCGTCATCCGGACGGACCAGGATAAGGCGGTCAATCCAGATGCGCTCGACCTGGTCGTTGATGACGGGCGCGGCATAGAGGTACTGCGCCTTGTTCAATTCGCTGATGCCTAACGGTATGAGTTTATATTCGGAACCCGTCAGCTCGGCGACGGGCACTTCGCGTTTCGGCCCCGCAGGATAGTTGCCGAAGGACATCGCGCCGCCCTTGGGCTGTGCGCCAGGCTTGAGGTCGCATCGTGCGGTCAGATAGACCTCGAAGCGTCCTGGCGGGATGTGCCAGCACTGCACAAACCACTCGCGATGCGTATTCGGCATCATGATGGCCTGCCCATCCGAGGCCGCGGCATCCGGCAGCAATTCCATGCGTTTGGGACCGAAGCAATACTTGTCGCGGTAGAGGTTCTCGACATTCCAGCCCCACCACTCGCGGTTGCCGGCAATTTGCGGAGGACGCCCGCCCTCGGTGGCACGGGTAACCATCACCGCCCCACCATGGGTCGCGCGGTGTTTTGCAAGCCAGTCGGCAACCGGCATGCGGGCAGCCTCGGCCAGATACGGGCAATTCGCCGTCTTCAACGCCGCCTCCAGGAAGTCCAGCACCTCGTTTGCATCCACATCGCGCAAGTACACCAGCCGGTCCGGCGGTGAGGACGCCAGCAACCTGTCGCGTTCAAAGAGATTGATGGTCAAGGGAATGGCGGCCGTGGCCAGGCGCGGGCCATATACGGGATCCGCCTGGTAGCGCCGCGCCGCGTCGTAGAGCACCCGCCAGAGTCGCGCCAGCTCGTCGTCACTGAGCCAGCCGTCGGTATTTGGCGCATTGCAGCCGTCCTTGCACTCCGGGTGCGCGGCGGCGGACGTGATGACGCCGTTGAGATAAGTGAAGATTGCAGGCGCGCCGGGGCCATAGTGATGCGTGACGAACTCGCGAATCAGCTCCTGGTCATCCAGATCCGGATTCCACAGCAACTTGGAAACCAGATACGCGCGCAGGTCGGCCAAATCCGCCGCGTCGCCCGCCTGATCGTGGGAGCCCTGCTGGAAGACGCTGATGGCGTGGCAGTCGCGGAAGAGCCGGGTGTCCGGCGCGATGCAGGTCCAGTTGGGATGCGGCATGTAGTAGTGCGAGAAATCCGTGAGGTAGTGCCAGATCATCATCTGCTTGGCGATCTGGCCCCATTCCGCCAGTTCATTGAAGAAGACCCGGTTGCGCTCGGAGTCGATGGGCGCGAAGGAGGCCTCCTCGATGGTGCAGTAGCGGATGATCACGTTGTCCAGCGGGCGTACTGTCTTGGGTGGCTGGCGCGTGTAATGGTAGGCAAGCGTCTCCACCAAGACCTCCGGGAACTCCTTGGCGACAGCGGCGGCGATCTCGTTCACGCAGTCCAGAAGGAGGTCGGTCTGGTTGCCGTGCGTGGCGATGAACTCCTGGCAGGTGGCGCACTCGCAGGGTGCCTTGTTGTCATTCTGCGAGACGGAAATGAGCCGCGACTGCGGATGGGCGACAAGCTCCTCCTTGACGCGGCGAATCAGCTCCTGGCGCATCTCGTGGTTGGTCAGGCAAAGCTGATTCAGCGCGCCACCCTGGCGCAGACCATCCCGCAGGGCATACCACTCCGGATGAGCCGCGAAGTATTTGTCCTGGGGAAGGAGCTTGTCCATCGTGTGAACGAAGCCGATCATCGTCTCGGTGCCGCCCCATTCCTGCGGCAGCGCCCTCCCGAAGAAATTGTTGCGCATCTGCGCCTTGAAGCGGTTGCTGCCGCGCAATGTGACATTCTGGTAGGCGACAGTCCGCATCTGGATTGGCGGCGCATAACGCCAGGTCGTGCCGGACGGCGGTAATTCGAGACGCGGGCGCTTCGGCAAAAGCGTGTCGTCCTCCGTGAAGAAGCGCACCCCGTATTCGCGCTCCAGAAACTCATATACTGCATAGAGCGTACCGCGTGGACGGTCCCCCGCAATCCACACGTCACCCGCCGCATCCACGCAGTAGCACACTTCGTCCGGCTTCAACTCCGACCAGTCGCCCAGCCCCAGCACCGCCAGCGCCTCCGAAGATTGCCCGACATAAATGGCAGGTCCCAAGGCGGAATCGCGCTTCGCAACGACCGGAGTCGTCTCGCCAACCGATGAGAGTTGCGAAAAATAGAAGGACAACTCGGTCGCCGCAGTCTTTTCCGCAGAAGTAGCTGACGGCGGCGAGACAATTTGGAAGGCAGAAAGCTCCATCGTCAGCCACCAAACCGCCAGGAATCCCAGAAAAACCTTTATTACTATCTTCATAACTCAATTTTTATTAGATGATTGTATTGCATTTAAATGAAAAATTCATAGAAAAACTGCGATTCTTTATCCTTGTGGTGGTAAAAACTTGCAGTCTGCGAAAAAAGTGGTTACAGTAAGTACCGTAGGGGGTGGGGGCATACCTCCCTATATTGAATGAGGTTAAAGGTTAAAGGTTAAAGTCCCGCGTCTGGACTCTAGTCCCACGTCTCTGGTCTGGTCTCTGGACTCACGTCTCACGTCCCACGTCTGGTCTCTGGACCCACGTCTCACGTCCCACGTCTGGTCTCTGGACTCACGTCTCACGTCCCACGTCTGGTCTCTGGTCCCCAGTCTGGACTCTGGTCTTTGGTCACGCAAGGTCATGCACCAGCGTCGTCACATTGGCTACCAGCGTTGGATTGCGGACATTGGCCTCCCGATGGCCGGGAAGGAAACTCACCATTCGGCTTCCGGATGACGTTTGCGCCTCAAAGCACTGCGGGTAGCGCTTCCCATCCACCTCGGTGGTCATCAGGACAGTCATCGGTCCCTCTTTCTGCAAATTGATATAGACCTCATCCTCCTCCAAATCAAAAGGCATTAGTGCCTTGGACAAAGGATGCTCCGAGGGCACCGTCTCCACGCGGCAAGGCGCATACGGATGCGTGGAAGGCGCCGCGCCATCGGGGTCATGTTCACGAACCCACCTCAGCCCGACGAGGCGCCGCCACCAGGGCCAATGCCAGAACGCCGCGCTGGAGCCATGCAGCAGCAGGACATTGCCTCCACGCGCCAGATACTTCCCGACGGCATTCTCGGCGCCCTCCCCCGGCATTGGCTGTCCGCAAGTCCCTGCGATGCAATGCAGAATCAGCAGTTCGCAGTCATCCGCCCAGCGGCCGGACTCCAACAGCGACCAATCATTCTCCGTGAAGACCACCCGTCTGCGCAATTTCACGGGCAACTGTCCATAAAGACATCGCCCAGCGTGTGTTCCATAGTGGTCATCGGCGAAGAAGTAAATCATTATGAGCAACTTGTGCTAATTATTTCAGCCACCTGATTTGGCGAGACACATGGCCATCGTCGTTGAAAACCAATTCGTAGTAATGTGGTCCCTTCCAAAATAGACCGCGGAAAACCTCAGAACGCCAAATCAGAATGGTCTTCCCAGGACTTTGGATGTTGCCCTTCAGGTAGATACAGGAATGCAAATCCGTTTTAAAGGACCGATTGCCTAGATAAGCCGACCAATCCCATCCGACTTCTTGCGCCAACTCAACCACATTTTCTCCCTGTGGCCATGTCTCGTTTTTTTGGTAATATTGGAGAATCTGTGTCCCGAACGCTTCCATATCCCCCACACATCTCATCACCCGTGCTTTTTCAAACGCTTCGCGCAACAACACTGCCAACACGGAGAAAACCATGCACATCAAGGTGATAACAAATCCCCGACACAGCGTTTTTATGGAATGTAGCCAGGAGAACGTCATTTCCTCATGATGAAATCGAAACTGCAAGACACACAAGACGGACAGCAGATAATATATTTCCTTATTGAACAGCCAACTCCCCAACTTTCCTCTCCGAGCAACCCCGATGGTGAATTATCACTTCAACCAGGGCTTCTGGGCCGCGCCGGATGACTCCGAAAAACTGCCGAACACCTTCGCGCTGAACCGCATCCTCCCGACTGGCGAATACATCCTGCAGATCGCCGCCAGCGGCCTGTATCGTCTGCGCATCAACGGCGAGGTCGTGGCTTATGGCCCCGCACGCTCCCCCAAGGGCTATGCCCGCGTGGACGAACTGACGCTCGGCCCATGGCTGACGAAGCCCCAGAACCGCCTCGTCCTGGAAGTCGTGAACTACACTTCGTCAAGGTATTACATTCCCGTCACCACGCCCTTCTTCGCGCTGGCTCTGCTCGCGCCGGATGGTTCCTGCGAGAGCGGCCCCACTGGCTGGCAACTCCATTCTCTGCCTTTTCGTGACTGGAACGCGCCGGAACTCACCTTCCAGCGCGACCTCATGGAGAGCTACGACCTCACACTCCCCGGAGCAACCGAATGGTATGACGGCGCAGTCTCCGAACTCCCGCTCGCAACCGCCGTTCCTGCCGAAATCCCTGCCCAAGGCTGGCTATCGCGGGGTGCGCCACTGCCCCGACTGGATACGGTCTATCCCGTGCAACGCATCGGTGGCGGAAAACTCGCCTGCCTTGGAAAAAGCACCGACGATGCCAACGACCTAAGAACCCGCCTGGAACACGACTACCAGTGGCAGGAGGGAGGGTTAGCCCAAGGAGAACCGGAGAGCTACACCTACTACGACCTGGGCGCCGAGCGCACGGGCTTCTGGCGTTTCCGCATCACCGCCGAGACCGACTGCGAGGTCGTCCTGAGCTGGGATGAAGTCCCCGGACCTGACGGCGTCTTCTCCATCATGCGTTTCACCCGCTGGGCGCAATACTACATCCGCCTGCGCCTCAAGGCTGGAGAAACTATCGCCTTCGAGAGTTTCGAGCCGTACACCGCGCGTTATGCGGCAGTGCTCCAACTCCACGGACACGCCAAAATCGAAGACCTCGCCATGCGCGAATACGCCTTCGACCGCAATCAACTGCTTGCGGAGTTCCGCGAACCGCCCGCCGATGTGGACGACGAGTTGCGGCTCATCTACCACGCCGCCGTCGAGACCTTCCGCCAGAACACGATGGACATCTTCCTGGACTGCCCAGGACGCGAGCGCGGCGGCTGGCTCTGCGACAGTTTCTTCATCTCCCGCGCCGCCTACCTCCTCACTGGCTCCAATGCCTTGGAGACCACCTTCCTGGAGAACTTCCTGCTCCCGGAGCACTTCGACACCATCCCAGACGGCGAATTGCCCGACTGCTATCCCGCCACCGAAGCGGAACTCGGCTTCATCCCCCAGTGGACGCTCTGGTTCTGGATTGAAATGGCGGAATACATGGAGCAGCGCGGTGGCCGAGACTTCCCGCGCCAATACGCCGACCATCTCCAGCGGTGCCTCGCACACTTTGATTCATACCGCAACGAATTTGGACTCTTGGAAGGCCTTCCTGGATGGAATTTCATCGAGTGGTCCAAGTCACAGGAGTACATGGACGGGTGCAACTTCCCAACCAACATGCTCTATTGCAAATTCCTGCGCATCGCCGCAAAATGGCTGGACGAACCGGAATTGGCCAGCCGTGCCGAGGCCATGCGACGCGAAATCCTCGCCCGCTCCTTCGACGGGCAGTATTTCCACGACCACGCCGTCCGTCAGGAGGACGGAACGCTCCAGACCGCCCCTGGCACCAGCGAAATCTGCCAATACTACGCCGACTTCTGCGGGGTCATTGACGAAACGCAGTCCGAATGGCAGGCTTGGCGGAAACGGCTTCTGGAAACGCAGAGCCACCCCACGTTGGACGGCATCAACATGTTCATCGGAAGAATTCTGCGCTTCGAACGACTCGCGCACGCCAAAATGCGCACACAACTCCTCGACGAAATCCGCGAGCACCTCGGCCCCATGGCACGCCTCTCCGGAACCCTCTGGGAAGCCGACAACGACCAGTCCAGCCTCTGCCACGGCTTCGCCGCATACGCCGCCTGTCTCATCCGCAATGCATAACTAAACCACCCATCCCCATGAGTTCCTCCTCCGAACTGCGCATTGGCACCCTCTCCTACACGATGCCCCAGATGCTTCTGGTGATGGCCTTCATCACCCTGGCCGGACAGGCCATGGCATTGCTGGCCTACTACATGCTCCCGAACATCATGCCGGTGTTGCTCGACAAGACCGGCAGCTCCGCCAAGACCATCGCAATCATCACGGGCACCATCCCGCAATTCATCAACTTCTTCGTCTGCCCGATTGTCAGCACGTGGAGTGACAAGTGCCGCACGCGGATGGGGCGCCGCCAGCCCTTCCTGCTCTGGTCCACTCCGCTGGTGGCGGGGCTGGTCGTCCTGATTGGCTGGTCAAGTCGGCTTGGCGGGTCATTGGCGGGGCTGCTGCACATCAAGGCCGCCACGGCGATTCTGCTGCTTCTGGCCTTCTGGCACATAGCCTACACCGTCTGCTTCCTGGTGCCCGGTTCCGTGTATTACTACCTCTACGCGGATGTGCTCCCGCCGCAGCATGTCGGCACATTCCTCTCTGTCTTCACGCTCATTGGAACTGGCGTGCAATTCCTGTTCAACAAATACATGCTGAGCTATTCCGTGGACCAGCCCGGCCCCGCCTGCACTCTCGTCGCGCTGCTCTACGCCGCAACCTTCCTGCTCCTGGTCAAAAACGTCCGCGAAGGCGAGTATCCGCCTCCGCCCAAACCGACGGGCGAGTCCTTCTCGCGTTGGATGGCGAACCAGGTCTCCACCTACTTCCGCGAGTGCTACAGCACGCGGCTCTTCACCTTCCTCTTCATCTGCACGGCGATGAACCAAGTCTCCAACTTCTGCCGCCAGAGCTTCAACCTGCTCTTCGCCACCAAGGAGCTGGGCGTCACCAGCCAGCAGTATGGCGACATCATGGCGGTCGGCAGCCTGGCGGCGGCGGTTGCCGTGCTCATCATGGGAAAGGTCATGGACATGCTTCATCCCATCTGGGTCTATCTGGTCAGCGAGGTCATCATCATCGCCATGAACGTGTGGGGGTATTTCGTGGTCAAGGACGAGCCGTCCTTCCGCATCGTGGGCATCGCCATCTGCATCATCTACGCCGTCCAGGCCCTGGCGCAGACGCCGATGTTCATCCAGCTCTTCCCCAAGGACAAATACGGCCAGTTCTGCAGCGCGAACTCGATGATCAACTGCTTCCTGATGGTCATCCTCACCGCCCTGGGCGGCTTTGCCATCGACCACTTCGGATATCGTTTCCTCTTCATCTGGGACTTCGGTTTCACCCTGCTGGCCACCCTCGCGCTCTGCGTCGTCATCCATGACTGGCTGGCGCACGGCGGCAAGCCCCACTACACTCCCCCGACCTTCAACTGACCATACAGCACGCAGGCATCCTTGAGAGGTAGAAAAATGAAGAAACTGCCATTTGCCGTCGCCGTCCTGCTGATTGGCATTCCCGCATTTGCGCAAGATGCTCCAGACCAGGCCCAAGTCACGGAAAAGCCCCTGATTCTCGCCCAGCTGACGGATCCGCAGATCGGCTTCATGGACTGGGACGACGAACTGGAGCGCTTTCGCCAGGAAATCGCCATTCTCAACAGCGGCGACTGCCAGGCCGTGGTCATCTGCGGAGACATGATGCACTACACGTCCCGCAAGAACATGGAGTTCTTCCAGCAGGAACTTTCACGTCTCAAACGCCCGGTGTTCCTGGTGCCAGGCAACCACGACATCGCGCAGGTGGCCCAATCGCGAGCGCAATGGCTGGAGATGTTCGGACCCGCCTACTACGCGGCGGATCTTCCCGGAGAGAACTACCGCCTGGTGGTCCTGGACTCGGAATTGTGGCAGCACCCCACGGACGAGACGGCGCAAATGGACGCGTTTCTCCTGGAGGAATTGGCGAAGGCACGGGAATCTGGAAAACGCCTCGTTCTTGCCGCCCACGCGGCAGTCTTCGTCGAGTCGCCGGACGAACCCGAAAGATACTACAATCTGCCAATGGAACGCCGAAAATGGCTGCTGGAACAACTGGACGGCTCGCCCGTCATCGCCTATCTCTCGGGGCATACCCACACCAGTTTCGCCTTCGTGTGGAAGAATATCCTCTTCTCCAGCGGCGACAACACCAGTGTCGCCTTCGACCGCCTCGGCCATGGCTTCCGCAGGATTGTCTTCGACGGCGACTGGATTCGCTTCCGCACCATCCCCGTCGAAAAAGTGCCTACGGCCACCCTCCCGTTCCTTGCCAGCGAGCCACGCCTCGACGGCATCCTCGATGAGGACCTCTGGAACGAAGCGGCGGAAATCATCCTTCAGAGGAGCGATAGCACCCTCCCGCCTGAAAACGACCGCGCCGTGCTTCGTATTGGCTGGACAAAGGACGCGCTAGTCATCGGAGCCGTCTGCCGTTCGCCGAAACCGCTACAAGCCTCTTCCGCCATCGGTGCGCACGACGACCTCCAAATCTTCAAAGGCGACGACGTGCTCGAGTTCTTCCTGGGCAACAAGGGCTGGAACGCCTACCGCCATCTGGCCCTGGACTTCGAGGGGCATATCTGGGACGCACCCCAGAAAGCGGAACAGGTCGCCGACTGGAACCCTGACTGGAAATTCGCGATAAGCCGTCCGGACGAATACTCGTGGACTGCCGAAATCATCATCCCGTTCCAGGAACTTTGGGAGGAAACAAGCGGAAACAGCGTCAAGCCCATCAAGGATCTCGAATGGCGTGTGAATTTCTGCCGCGAGCATCGTCACGGCAACCCGACGCAACAATCCTGGAGTCCGCCAGGATTCCACAACATGAATCTCTTCGGAAGGCTTGTTTTTTCGGGCATTGCTGTCCAGTAAAAAACACCAAGCGTAAAACGCGCCTTTTTCCCGCGAAGCGGACGACGAGACAGCAGACGTCGGACATCGGACGACGGGAAATCACGATGACAAGTTAATGGCATAACGCCTTTAATAGAAACCATGCAGCCAATTCATTCCAAAGGAATTCTGTTGCTTTCTTTCGATGACAGGAACTTCGCCGGCTGGGAAGCTGCGCTACCCATCTTCGCACGCACGGACGCCCACGCGACCTTCTTCGTCAGCGGTCCAATCGACGGCGAGGCGGTCTCCGCGATGCGCGAACTGGCCGCAGCCGGACACAGCGTGGGCCTGCATGGTCTCAATCATCAAAACGCCGACGAAGTCATCGCGGCGACTTCCCCGGAGGAATACTACCAGACGGAGGTTCTGCCGCAACTGGAATCCGCGCAGGACGCGGGACTGCGCGTCACCTCGTTCGCCTATCCGAATTGCCGGCGGACTCCCGAGTCCGACCAGCTGTTCTTTTCGCATGGCTTCGCATTCGTACGAGGCGGCCTCGGCTTGACGCCATACGACCCCGAAGGACGCCTCGCCGATGCCTGGAAGCCCCTGGCGGACAATCCCCGCACCGCCTTTCCCGTAAGCGACCTTCCGCAGCGTCGCCTGCTCAATACCTTGATTGTCGGCGAGGCATACAACACGCATATTGACGACCTGCTCAATTGTCTGAGGCGCACCGCCGAACGCGACGAGGTTCTGGCCGTCACCTCCCATGACATCGCGCCCGACGCCAAGTCAATCAACATGAAGACCGCCTGGCTGGAGGCGATATTGGCCACTGCCGCCGAACTGGGCGTCGCCGTCCTCGGTTTCAATGAACTGCCAATGCCTCGTTCCCCCATTTGAGCTATTACCAGTTTGAAGCCTGGACAGAACGCTCAACGTGCAAATCTGACAATGAAAATGAACCGCAGCAGTCTCTTGCTCATCTTCGCTTTACTTCTGGAACTTCTCCTGGCCGGTTGCAAGTCCATGAACACCACGCAGTATTACCATGAGACGATCCCCTGGGAGCCAAACTTCGACGAGCAGAAGATGCCGCCGGTGGTGCTTCCCGATGCATTGAAGTGTCTGGACGGGCGACGGGTGCGGACGGCAGAGGATTGGCAGCAGCACCGCCGGCCGGAACTGCTGCGCATCTTCGAGGAGACGATGTACGGAAAGCGTCCCCCCATGCCCGACCACGTGGAATACACCCTCCTGAGCGAAAGGAACGACGTATTCGACGGGCAGGCCATCCGACGGGAATTCCTGGTCGAATTCCGGATGGACGACGGGCGGCGCCACGACATGGTCGTGGTGCTCTACATCCCCACACGGGCACCCCGCCCGGCGCCGCTCTTCGCCGGGCTGGTCTTCCAGGGAAACCACGCCTTGACGGACGATCCGTCGGTCCGCGTGACTGGCCAGAGATACCCCAACACACCGGAGAAGCGCGCCGAGTGGGGACAGCGCCGCGGCCATTGGAAGGACTCCTACCCGATTCAGACCATCATCGAGCGTGGATACGCCTGTGCCTTCGCCAGCTACCACGACATCTTCCCGGACAGAATCGACGGCTGGACCGAGAGCATCTACCGGCTGTGGTTCGACGAGACGGCGCTGTCGGCCCGCATCCCCGGCTACTCCAGCATCGGCGCGTGGGCGTGGGGGATTTCCCGCGTCATCGACTGCGCGGTGACTCAGCCGGAGGTGGACGGCACGCGCATCGCCTGCATCGGGCACTCCCGCCTGGGCAAGACCGCGCTATGGGCCGGCGTCTGCGACGAGCGCATCGGGCTGGCCTGCGTCAACGACTCCGGCTGTGGCGGCGCCGCGCTGAGTCGCCGTCTGATTGGCGAGACGCTTTTCTCCATGTTCCACAAAAACCATTTCGGAGAATTCTGGTTCACCGACTCGCTGGCGGAGCGGTCGCTGCATCCGGAGGACCTCCCTGTGGACCAGCATGAACTGGTCGCCCTGATGGCTCCGCGGGCGGTGTCCATCCACAGCGCGACCGAGGACACCTGGGCGGACCCCAAGGGGGAATATCTTTCCGCCTATTACGCTAGTCCGGTTTATCGCCTCTTCGGGATAGAAGGGCTGACCAGCCCCGAGCCGCCACCGCCGGACACTCCGGTCGGCGAGACGGTGAGTTATCTGTTCCGCACTGGCCGACACGCCCTGCAACTGGCGGACTGGGAGCACTACCTCTCGGTGGCGGACGCGCTCTTCAACACTCCAAAAACGGAGTGAGCGCCGTGCGCTAGCCCGGGACGACAGACGTCAGACGACGGACGTCAAGACGGGACGTCGGACGTCGGGCGTCGGACGACACGCCGGGACGTCGGACGACAGACGGCGGGCGTCAAGCCGGGACGTCGGACGACAGACGGCGGGCGTCAAGCCGG
>JAFYIW010000279.1 GCA_017538465.1 Victivallales bacterium | reverse complement strand
CATGACGGGTGACGAAAAAAGCGGGCGCATGTAGTTCTATGAAACTTTCCTGAAAGGCATTTTCGAAAATTGACAAAGTCCTTGAATGGCAATATTGAAAGATACAACATATTGCAGCACATGCCATCCGCGAGCATTCCTGACCCTTCTATTCATGGTTTTCGCGTTGCGGCGTGCCGCTGTCCAGCCGTTGTCCGTGTCGCCCGCTTCCTTTGACCTTGGATGCTTTCCTGCTTGGAAAGCCCAGACAAAGACTTTCACTATCAGGAACACCGGCGAGTCTGCAGTGAACCTGCTTCGCGTGCGTTCGTCGTGCAGCTGCCTGGCCGCGGACTTCCAACCGTTCACATTGGAGGCGGGACAGGAGACCGCCGTGGCGGCGACCATCGCCGCCAATTCCGTCGCCGGCGACTTCTCCAAGACCGTCTTCCTGGAGACCGACGCGCCGGGAGAGGAGTTTTTGAAGCTGACCGTCTCCGGCACGGCCATTCCTGCGGTGGAAGTCCGGCCGAGAAGCGAGGTCTATCTCGGACGGCTCCAGCCCGACGAAGAGCGAATCTGCGTCTTCCGTCTCACCCCGGCCAACCCCGAAATGTCCCTCCGGCTGCTGCCCGCCGATGCGCCGGATTGCGTAAGCCAATCGGAACTCGTGCAGGAAAACGATGGAACCTATCGCCTGGAACTCCATGTCCTGCCCGACGCCTCGCGTCGCTTCGTCCTCGTCCAGCGTCAAATCGCCATCGACTGGCAGGAGGAGGCGTTCCCGCCATTGGAAATCAAAGTCCGTTTCACTGTGGCTGAAGGCAAAGGGCAGTAGCCCTGTTCCACTTCTGCAAAAAAAGAAGTTCTCGCATAATCCCCCGCACAACCGAAAGGCTGTGCGGGGGATTCGCTTTCATGCCTTGATGGTCTGGGCGCAGGACCGGCTCTCGCCATTGGCGCACTCCGGGGGAAAGAAGTCCACGGTCATGCCGCCCGTCCTCTGGTAGTAGGGCGGGACCAGGAGGTAGAGCGAATCTTTGCTGTGGCTAAATTCCCGCTGGTTAGGCTTACCCAGGCGATGGCGTCCTCGCGCGAGATGATCTGCGATGCAATTATGTCGGCAGTGAATGCTCCGGCAAAAAGAAGCAGTCGGTCAGGCAGACCAGCCAAGACGGGGCATATTATCCTGCATGGACTTGTTTGACTTTGCCAATCAGAATACCCAGGCTCGGATTGCCGAACTGGAGACCGCAATTCGGCGTGCCAACGACCTCTATTGGAACCAGAACGCCCCAGAGATTTCCGATCCAGAGTATGATGCTTTGGTAGAGGAACTAAAAGCTCTGGATCCAGCAAATCCACTCGTCACGCAGATCGCTCCCATTGACATCAAGGGCCCGAAGGTCACACATTCTCGGCCAATGCTCAGTCTGGACAAGGCATATAGCCTTGCCGAAATCATGAAGTGGGTGACCAAATATGCCCGAACTCCTCAGGAAAAACTCTACATCCAGCCCAAGTTCGATGGCATTAGCGGCCTTTTGGAAAATGGCATTCTTTCCAGCCGTGGCGATGGAGTGACAGGAGAGGACTATACAGCGAAGTTGCCCATCATCCACTTTGTCACCGACAAGAAGATTGATGTGCGAACTTCGGAATTGCTGGGCGAAATCGTGATTGGCAATGAAGCCTTCCAGACGGTTTACCGAACCGTGGTGGGCAAAAGTGGCCAGCCGCTCAAAAATCAGCGTAATGGCGTGGCAGGAATTATCGGCACGGATGACATGGAGTTTTATCGCAAACAGGGAGCCTATTTGGAATTTGTGGACTACGACTACATTCGCTTTGAGACCACCGCAGGAGAGGTCGAACGCGAGTGGGAGAAGATCAAGGAGCGAATCGCCACGGAAGTCCCCTATCCGATGGACGGCATTGTCCTGAAGCTGGCAGATGCCCAATATGCACAGTCATTGGGCGCGACCGACCACCATCCACGTGGCGCGATTGCCTATAAATTCTCCAACCGTAGCAAAAAAACAATCCTCAAAGGCATTGAATGGACGATGGGGAAACGCCAGCTTTCCGCCGTTGGTCTGCTGGAGCCAGTAGAGCTCGGGGGGGTGACGATTTCCCGCGTGAGGCTGCCGCTTACCATGCCCGTGGTTGGCGAGATGACCAAGTGCCTGCTGGATGGCTCGTTGGCCGTTGGGGATGAGGTCACTGTGGAACGTGCTGGCGATGTGATTCCGCATGTCAAGGAGGCTGCCCACACGGAGGCTAGCCATCCCGTGAAGCTGGAGGCGTGTCCTTTCTGCGGTGGTGCATTGTCCATTGGCGAAACTGCTGTGGAGTGTGTGAATCCCTCCTGTGGTGAAAAACAGGTCCAGAAACTCTATGCCGCCATTGTCAGTCTGGGGTTCTTGGGCATCGCCGAGGCCTTCGTGCGCAAATTGCATGAGAATAACCGGATCGACACGCTGGGCCAGTTGGTGAATCTCCAGCCCGGCGACCTGGACAAGAAGATTTATGGCGACAAGATGACCGACCTCTTCTTCAGTGAATTGGCCAAGGCGAAGAAGTCGCCTTTGCCCGCGTTTCTCGCGGCACTGAACATCCCGATGGTGGGCAGTAATGTCGCGGGACTGCTGTTCGCCAACTGCGATGCGGAGGAGTTGCTTGGAGGCCGTGTTAGTGCCGAACAATTGCAGGGCATCAAGGGCATAGGTGAAGTGGTGGCGCAGAATGTCGTTCGGGCCATTCAGGAGTTGTTGGCGTCTGGCGAGATGGCATTGTTGCGGAGGGCTTTCCCGAGTTTCGAGCCGGCTCCCGCGGCTTCCCCGGCGCCGGGCGAGACAATCTGCTTCACGGGCGCGATGAGCCGTCCGCGTGGCGAACTCCAGAAGATCGCCGCGGCGCATGGATATGTGCCCGTGGACTCGGTGACGCGCAATACCAAAATATTAGTTTGTGCAGATCCTACCAGTGGTTCTTCCAAACTTAAAAATGCCGCGAAATTGGGCGTGCGTG
>JAFYIW010000278.1 GCA_017538465.1 Victivallales bacterium | reverse complement strand
CCAGTACCTGCGGCAAAGAGCAAAACTTTTCCGTGATTCAACGCCTCATTGGCCAAACGGTAGTCAAATGGCTCCAGCACGCCGGTAATCGGGAGTGCGGACTGGATGACGGCGGGGATGCCCGAGGCCTCCAGAGTGTCCCGCATGGCCAGCGCGTTCATGCAGGTGCCAAGCATTCCGATGTAGTCGGCTCCGCAACGGTCCATGCCCTTGCGGCTGCCGGCTAGACCACGGAAGAGATTTCCGGCACCGATGATGACCGCGATCTGTGCGCCGGCGGAAGTGGCTTCACGTATGATTTGACTGGCGTCGGCAACGGCGGCGGGGGCAATCCCCCCATTGGGTCCACCCATGGCTTCGCCAGAGATTTTCAACAAGATTCGCTTGAAGAAAGGGGCCATATTAGGAATGAGGAATTAGGAACGAGGAACGAGGAACGAGGAATGAGGAATGAGGAATGAGGAATTGCAGGTTTGGCACCGGTGCCTCCGGCGCCGAGAGGAATTAGGAGTTAGAAATTAGAAATTACGTGGTTGTTTTCGGGGGTAATGTCACGCGGTTGATTTCAGAGGGCGAGGTGATTCCATTGGCGACCTTGAGCCAGCCGTCCTCCCGGAAAGATTTCAGCCCTTCGGCATGGGCGGCCTGCCGCATTTCCGAGATGGGGACGCGGCTAGTGATGAGGTCTTCAATGGCCTCCGTAATCTGGAAGAATTCGTAGATGGCGACGCGGCCATGATAGCCGGTGTGCCCGCAATCCGAACAACCGCCAGGGTGGGCCTCGTAGATGGACAGTTCATTGACGGAACGTCCTTGCTGCAGAAGGGCACTCTCCAGTTCCAGACGGTTTTCAGGGGAAAGTGCCTCCAGGGGGAGCCGTTCCGCGCATTTTGGGCATAGCCGCCGCACGAGTCGCTGCGCGATGACGCAGCTCAGGCTGCCGGCGACCAGATCGGGTTCCACACCGACATGGAGCAGGCGGTTGACCGCGCCGACGGAGTCATTGGTATGGAGCGTGGAGAAGACCAGATGGCCAGTCAAAGCCGCCTGAATGGCGATTTCCGCCGTCTCGCGGTCACGGATTTCTCCAATCAGGATGATGTCCGGGTCGTGGCGCAGGATGGAGCGCAGCGCGACCGCGAAGGTCAGGCCGATTTCCGCATGGGTCTGAATCTGGGTGAGGCCAGGCATCTCATACTCGATGGGATCCTCGACGGTGATGATTTTGAGTTCGGGACGCTGATCACGCAGATGCGCCAGCACGCTGTAGAGCGTGGTGGTCTTGCCAGAACCGGTGGGGCCAGTGACGAGAATCAAGCCGTTCGGGCGCTCAGCCAGACGGTGAAGCAATGTGAGCTGGCTTTCCGTCAAGCCCAGTTCGCAGGTCTGAAGGTAAACCTTCGCGTTGTCCAGCAGCCGCAGACAAAGCGCCTCGCCAAAGCGCGTGGGGAGGATGGAGGCGCGGATATTGCAGGGCCGGCCATGCCGCACCAGGCGAATTCGTCCGTCATGGGGAAGCCGTCGTTCCGTGATGTCGAGCTGGGCCATCACCTTGATGCGCGAAATGATGGCATCGGCCAGGTCGGCGAGCTCCGGCGGGGTGGGAACCTCCCGGAGCATGCCGTCAATGCGGAAGCGAATGCGGAGGCGGTCGCGGTAAGGCTCCAGATGAATGTCGGTGGCTTCGGCGGCAAGCGCCTGATCCAGAATCTCGTTGACGATGGAGGTGACGGATATTTCGCCGTGGTCGGTTTCCGTGATGTCCACGCTCGGCGCGTCGTCCAGCCGCTCGGTGGGCTGGCGCTGCTGGCGCACCTGCGAGACATTCTCGGCCGAGATGCCGTAAGTCTGCCGATGCCACTGCTCATATTGGGACGGACGGCACAGCGCCACCTGAAGACGCAGGCCCAGCAGCAGATGAAGCTGGTCCAGGACGCTCTGCGAAGGGACGCGGGTGAAGGCCAACAGCAGCGTTCCCTTGGAAATGCTGATGGGCACGCAGTGGAAGCGGTTGGCCAGACGAGGCGGCAATTTGGCGGTGGCCAGAGGAGAGATTTCCATCTTGCCCAGGTCGCACAAAGTCAGGCCATGATAAGCCGCCAACTCCTTGTAAAGCCGTTCCTCCTCCAGCATCTGCAATTCCAGCAACGCCTGCTCTGGCGCCTGGCCAGTACGCTGGATGCGATTGCGCGCGGCTTTCACCTGCGGGGGTTGAAGCGCGTCTTGTTCTTGAAGATGATCAAGGAAATCGGACATTCAGGACACTATTGAGCCACGGACTCTTGAGGAAGGGTGAGCTGGACGGTCTCTCGCCAGGGCACCCGAAGAACTTTTTGGGCGATGTTCTCGCTTCCTTCGGTGCCGTTTTCATCGGAGGCGGGCGCGACAATCTGGATGGCCTCCTCCGTGATTTCCAGAATCGGGAAGCCGGGGATGATTTCCTCGTTGACGGCGATGTTGACGAGCTCCTCTTCGCCCGTGAGGGTGTCCACGCGTCTGAGATAGGCGACGGTTTTCCCGAGGAGACTACGGTAGATCTGGATATAGGTGATCTCGTAGATGTGCGGCGGCGGCGGCTCAGGAGGAAGTTCTTCCTCCGGGGGAGGAGAGGCGACCGTCGGCTTCGGGGGGGGCGGTGGGGCCGGGGGCTCCGGCGGCGCCGGCAAATCAAAAGACGCCCGGAAGGGGCTGGGGATATTCGGGTTGAGGACTGGATGCATGAAGGTCAGCTTCTGATCCTCCCAGGGAACCAATGAGGGCACGGGCGGCATCATCTTGTCGGGCGGAATGAATTCCTGCCGCGGACGGAGCAACAACTGCCACCCTGCCAGGCCGCCGAGCAGTGCCAGCAGAAGCAGAAGGAACAAGGAGCGTTCCCAATGCGCGCTGAAATGGGAGGAAGTCCTAGTCATTGCGAACGGAAGCGGATTCAAAACTACGGGGTTGCAGGAAGGAGGAGCACACGATGGTGAAGACTGCCGTGTCCACACGATTGACCTGGCCTGGAATCGGCGGTTGAGGCGGCAGGGTGTGTACCTCGAGTTGTCTTATCGGGAGAAAGCAGACGGAGTCGGAAAGAGCCTGGGCAAAGCACAGAAAATCGTCAAGTCTTCCCATGAGCTTGACCCGTGCCGGGAATTCCAGCAGATAGGGGGGCATGGACTCCGCCTCGTCAAGGGCGTAGGAGATCGGCGGCAGCGCGGTGAGGGCGGCAATTCCGTCTTCCCCTACAATGGAAAGATGGTTCTTCTGCGCCATCTGGCAGATTTGCTGGGCGGTCCACAGCTTGAGGATCATCTGCCAGACGGGCTCCTGCCCGTCTTCATTGAGACCGAAATAAGCGGCGTCCAATGTGAGTTCCTGTTCGGCCAGTTCCTGTGCGAAGCGGTCATACGCCCCCTGATAGTCAATGCGGGAGACCGAGGTGATGAAATGCTGGGGAGAGTCGAACTGGGCCAGGATGCGTTCCTCAAAGGTGCTGGTGGCTTGGCGAAGGATTCCTTCGGTGAGCGTGGCGAGACCGATTTGATCCGTTCCAGGTATGCCGTCCAGTCTCTCGCGGACATTCTCGTACTGGAGCTTCAGCAGCTTCATTTCCTGGGGCCATGGCGTGGCGGCCAACTGCGCCTCCTTTTCCGCGATGGTCTGCTGATAGTTCTGATACTGGCGCCATTTTGGCATGACGTAGAGATAGAGAACCAGCAGTGCCAGGACAAATGTCGTCAGCAGTGCGTAAAGCAGCAGCCGGTTGGGGTGTGGCCAGTCTTGGAAAGTCGGGGTGAACATCGTGTCAGTTCGGGGGGCGTTTCACCGGCGTTTCTCGGAAGGGCAGTTTCAGGAAGAAGTCAAGGTATTCCTGCTTCAGCGCGTCGTGGTGTTCCGCAAGGAATTCCTCCCAGGGTTGTCGGTAGGTCTCGACGAAGGCGGGACTCAGTTTATTCGCGCAGTCATCCACATTGACAAAGGTGTGCGAGTCGTTCAGGCGTTTCTGCATCGTCTTGACCATCTCGTATTTGTCTCCGCGCGATGGGACGGAGACGTAGCCGCCGATATACATGCAAGTCAGGCTGGGCAGTTGCGTGACCAGTGTGACGGGAGGATAGACAATGGTCTGCTCGGGGGAGTCGGCTACGGCGGGGTCCGGCTCCGTCTGTGGAGCTATGCGGACCACGTTCTCGGCACCTTCCTCGGCTGGCGTGTCGGCAGGCCGGGTGGTCGGGGCGGTGTCCGGTGTACGTGAGGAACGGATGCGTCCGGCATGTTCGGTGGTTTCCTCGTCACGGCTTCCCCTGCGGGTGTTTTTGGGCAGTGACATGGTGTTGGCCTGGCTGAAGGAGAATTCATCAGCCAAGTAGAAGCACCAGGTTTCACGGGCGTCGCTACGTTCTAGCGCCTGAACCCAGACCTCGAGGGTCTCCATGAAACGCTGGGTTCGGAAGCCGATTTCGGCAATGGGAAGAAGCTTTTTCTGGAAATGGTCCAGTTGCTGATAGGCCTTTTCCAATTGCGCGCCAATGCGAAATGCCTCATCAAGTTCGGCCTCGTGCACTTGAAGCTGTTCGGTGGCGGGGCGAAGATAGGAGGTGAAGAGGCGGAGGCCGACACAGATGGCGACGATAAGAACGGCCACGCTGAGGAACAGAAACGGGCAGGCCGCCAGTTTTCGTTGTTGCCAGGCCAGCCGTTCCGGAATCAGCGAGAGGTCGTAAGGAGCGTTTCCAGTGCCTTGGATAGCCAGTCCAAACGCGATGGTCAGGGCAGGGCAGACTCCGCCAATGGCGCCGCCTGTGGGCAGGCCGGCCGCGCATTTGCGGGCGGGGATGCCCAGCAAATGCACTGGCACCTGGAGGTCAGCCGCCAGAAGTTCAGCGACTTCCGGGTTCAGGGCTCCCGCGCCGCTGAGCCAGAGTTGGTCGGGAAGCTGAAGGTTTCTCTCGTCTGCCTGCGTTGCTTTCCAACCTTGGAGCACGACTTGGACTTCATGCGCGAAGGCGTGACCAAGCGTGGCGGGCGGGTTTTCCGCAGTGGGCTCGAATCCCAGGGCGATAGTGGCGACCTGCTGCACGCGGCCTTGGCAGTAAATGGCAAGCACCGAATGCTCCGCGCCGAAGTCGGCGACCAGTTGGAGACAGGGTTGCTCGGCTGCTGCGGGCTGCAGTATCTCAAAGGCATTCAACAGGGCCAGTCCGGAACTGGTCATCTGTTCCAGATGCAGTCCCATCGCCTGGAAATGCTGAAGACGCTCTTCCAAAAGAGTCTCACGGCTCATGGCGATGAGCAGCGGATTGGTCTGGCCAGGCAGAGGAATCAATGGCTGGAAGGCATGCAGGAACTGCTCGCCTGACAGACCGTCCAGTTGACGAGTCTGGTATTCCACCATGCGAGTGAGCTGCTCGTGGTTGTGCACTGGCGGAAAGTCGCTGATGACCGTGTTGACGTCGGTCTGAGGCAGTCCACAGCAGGCCGCATAGCCCCCTATGTGACATTCTGCCAGCCATTCTCGGATGGCCCGTTG
>JAFYIW010000277.1 GCA_017538465.1 Victivallales bacterium | reverse complement strand
GCGAATTCGTCCTCGGTGAGGAGTTCCTGCATCGGCGCGGACTCCCCGACCATCAGCCCGTAATGGCTTTTGGGCTGCGAATCATCCACCTTCGGCATCACAATCGGCATGGCCGTCGGCGTCGGTTGGGGGTGTTCTGCCCGCCACTGCACGGCATCCTGAAGATATTTGAGTGCCTGTTGAGACGGCAGGGGCTTGGGCAGCCACGCGAATGCCTGCTGACGGGAAACCGTCTGTCGTGCGGTGTCAATTTCATCATAACCCGCAATCAAAATCACGGGCGTCTGCGCGGCGTTGGCCAACGGCAAAAGGGCGTCAGCGAATTGCTGGTCGCAGAACACGGCATCCCATTCACGGGAGGCGAAAAGCGTGGGGAGTTCTTCCCGGCTGGCGCATTCCAGGACTCGGCAGTTCTGGTTGCGCAGAAGGTGCTTGAGAATTTCGGCCAGGCCTTCGTCGGCCTCAAATAGCAGGATGCGGGCGTTGAGCGCTGTGGTATTCGGGTTGTTTGCGTCGTCCGGCATCGAGTGGTAAGAAAAAGAAATACTTAATCGCCTTGAATCAGGCACCTATCATAATATAACACGCAAAGTGGATTCTGGTAGGGGGAATCCACATATTTTAACGCGAAAAATGGTGCCGAAATCGGCAAAACTTTTTCTCGTTTTTTGATTTGCAAATGAGATTTTTAGCGTTATCTTAAGGGCAATATGCAAGATTTCAGCAACAACTTCGGCGTGTTTTCTTGGCGATGGCGTTAGTCACCGTCAAGGCCGGGTATTGTTGAGTTTCTGAAGTACATTTTACGGTTTTGACGGACACAGATGGTCTAGGACATCTGGGTCCGTTTTTTTGTGCATAAAGCAAGCCCCACCCGGCCGCCAACTGTCGGGTGGGGCTTTTTTCGTTTTTTACTCAATTCATTATCAACCAAGGAGTTGTAACGATGTTAACTACGAGTTTCGAGCGTTTCGCGGAACTGGCGAAGAGCCAGCCCCGGGCCATTGTCCCAGTGTACAAGGAATATCTGGCGGACTTGGAGACGCCAGTGTCGGTTCTGAGCCGATTCACCCAGGACGAAGAGGTTGCGCTCTTCGAGAGCGTGGAAGGCGGCGAACGCGCAGGGCGCTACTCCTTCATCGGCCTGCATCCCCACGCGCTCTTCACCGCCCGAGGAAACCGCGCTTTTCTGCGACGAAATGGCGAGGAAACCGAACTGCCCGCCCCCGACGGCGTGCCGCTGATGGCCCTGCGCGAACTCCTGCATGGCCGCAATGAGACGCTGGTTCCCGCGCCGGAGTTGCCGCCGCTGACGGGTGGTGCCATTGGCTACATCGGCTACGAGTCTGTCGCCACCTTCGAGGAGTTGCCTGCGCCAAAGGTGCCTGTCCCCACTCCGGATGCCGCATTGATGCTCACGGACGAGATGATCGTCTTCGACGGCCTTCGCCACACGGTGAAGCTCATCGTGAATGTCCATACCATCGACTTTGAAGACCTCCAGACGGCTTACGCAGAGGCGGAACGCAAAATTGACCGCATGCGCGACCGCCTGAACCAGCCCACTCCCGCGGAAACCGTCGCCACTCCCGCGATTCCGGAAAGTGAACGCATCCGCATGGAGAGCAATATGACCCGTTCGGAATTCTGCGCGATGGTCGAGCAGGCCCGCTCGGAAATCCGCGCGGGCGAGTGCATCCAGGCGGTCCTCTCGCAGCGTTTCCATGCACCGTTGCAATCCTCGCCATTAGGAATTTATCGTGCATTGAGACTGATCAATCCATCCCCCTATACCTTCTTCCTCAAAATCGGCGACGAGACGCTGGTGGGCTCCTCGCCGGAGACGATGGTGAAGCTGGAACATGGCCGCTCCTCCCTCAAGCCCATCGCCGGAACCCGTCCCCGTGGCGCCACGCCCGCTCGAGACCGCGAATTGGCGGACGAATTGTTGAGAGACGAAAAGGAGCGCGCCGAGCACTTGATGCTCGTGGACTTGGGACGCAACGACTTGGGACGCACAGCGATGCCCGCCAGCGTGCAGGTGCGCTCCTTTATGCAAGTCGAGCGTTATAGCCATGTGATGCATCTGGTCAGCGAAGTCGAGGCACAACTTGACACTGCGAAATTTGACGCCTTCGACTTGCTTCGCACCACCTTCCCCGCCGGAACTCTCTCTGGTGCGCCGAAAATCCGCGCGATGGAGCTCATCCATGAGCTTGAGCCCACGCCACGTGGCGTCTATGGTGGCGCGGTTGGCTATTTCAGCTACGATGGCAACATGGACATGGCCATCACCATCCGAACCCTGGAGATTCGGGACAATCAGGTCTATCTGCAGGCGGGCGCGGGCATCGTCTTCGATTCCGTGCCAGAGAGTGAATATCAGGAGACCATCAACAAGGGCAGCGCTCTCTTCCGCGCGGTCGAGATGGCAAACAATGGCCTGAAAATCAATCACTAAAGGAGACAACGAACATGCTCAAGGAACTCCATTTGGTCGTGTTGGACAACTACGATTCCTTCACCTATAATCTGGTGCACATGCTCTATGCATTGGGTACTAGACTGACCATCCTGCGAAATCGCGAAACCACTCCGCAGGAAGTGCTTTCACTCAAACCAGATGCGATTCTGCTCTCGCCTGGCCCATCCCGCCCCGAAAAGGCCGGCATCATGCCTTCATTGATTGACGCGGCGGTCGGCAAGGTGCCGTTGCTGGGCGTCTGCCTGGGACATCAGGCCCTGGCGCAGCATTTTGGCGCGAAGATCGTCTCCGCGCAACGCATCATGCACGGGAAGGTCTCGCTCATCGAACATGACGGCAAGGGCCTTTTCGCCGGAATGAAGAGCGCCTTCAAAGCCGTGCGCTACCATTCGTTGGCAGTGGATCGCAATTCTGTTCCCGCGGAACTGGAGGTCACCTGCCGAGCCGAGGATGGCGAAATCATGGGGCTGCGCCACAAGGAACTGCTCATCGAGGGCATTCAATATCATCCCGAATCCATCCTCACCATCAACGGCAAGACGCAAATCGGCAATTTCCTCAAGATGGTGCGTGCCGCCCAGCCAAAGTTGTTTTAATGAGCGATTGAGCGGTGACAGGCACCACTTGTCAAGGCTGGTTGGCGGTGACAGGCACCACTTGTCAAGGCTGGTTGGCGGTGACAGGCACCATTAATAAGCGGTGACAGGCACCATTAATAAGCGGTGACAGGCACCATTAATAAGCGGTGACAGGCATCACTTGTCCAAATTTTTTAAGTCGTCAACATACAGGAGAACCACAAATGACCACCACCAAAGAACTGCTGGAACGAGTGCTGGAACGCAAGGACCTCACTGCGAATGAAATGGAAGAAATGCTCGATCAACTGGTAGCGGGGACAGTCACGCCTGCACAGGCTGGAGCGCTTCTGGCCGCCCTTCGTATGAAAGGCGAGGCCGTCTCGGAGGTCGTCGGCGGGGCTCGGATGATGCGCCACCATGCCGAATTCATCGACTGCGGCGGCATGCCAGTCGTGGACATTGTCGGCACGGGTGGAGATGGCGGGGTGTCCTTTAACATCTCTACGACCTCGGCCTTCGTGGCGGCCGGCGCGGACGTGGCCATTGCCAAGCACGGCAACCGCGCGGTCTCTGGCAAATCTGGCGCGGCGGATGTTCTGGCGGCGCTGGGCTTCAATCTGCTCTGCGATGCCTCCGCAATGGAGAACTCCATCCGTGAAAACGGCATCGGATTCCTCTTCGCCCAGAAACTCCATCCCGTGATGGGAAAAATCGCGCCGATTCGACGTGACCTCGGTGTTCGGACGATTTTCAATATGCTTGGTCCCCTCACGAATCCCGCCGGCGCCCGCGACATGGTCATTGGAGTCTATGACGCAAAGCTCACGGAACTCTTCGCCGAAGCGCTACGGGACCTCGGTACCAATCACGCCCTCGTGGTTCACGGGCAGGATGGACTGGACGAGATCTCCTGCTGTGACTCCACGCGCATCACCGAACTCAAGGACGGCGAAATCCGCTCCTACGAATTCTTCCCGCAGCTGCTCACGGGGGCTTCTTACGCTCCAGAGGAAATCGCGGGCGGGACGCCTGAGGAGAATGCCGCCATCACGCGGCGCATCCTCTCGGGCGAGGTGCAGGGCGCGCCTCGGGCCGTGGTGCTGCTCAATGCCGCCGCCGCCATCTATGTTGCCGGACTGGCCGAGTCCATTGATGACGGCGTAAAAGCCGCCGCCGAATCCATTGACTCTGGTTCCGCTCAAGCCAAAATGGAGGCTTTGGTCGAAGCCTCGCTGTAATTCGCAGCCTTGACCACCCAGAGAACGCCACCCATTTCACATTCCACATTTCAGATGTCCATCCTGCATACCATCGTGGCGGCGAATGCCGAAGAGCTGGCCATCGCCAAACAGGCCATGCCGGCCGCTCAACTGCGAGAGCAGATCGCAGTCCTGCCCAAGCCGTCCTCGTTCACCCAGGCTTTACATGCGAAAGCCGCCGTTGGTCTTCCAGGGGTGATTGCGGAACTCAAGAGCGCCTCGCCCTCCAAAGGCGTGATTCGGGAGCCGCTGGATTGCGCAAAGCTCGCTCGCGAACTTGAAGCCTCAGGGGCGGCCGCGCTCTCGGTTCTCACCGAACCGCATTACTTCCACGGCTCGCTGGAAAATCTTCGCATCGCACGGGCGAACTGCTCGCTGCCGCTCCTTCGCAAAGAATTCATTGTGGATGAATATCAACTCCTTGAAGCCCGCGCCTCAGGCGCCTCGGCGGTCCTGCTGATTGCCGCATTGCTGGACGAAGCGCAACTCAACGACCTCACCGCCGCCGCCCATGTGCTTGGTCTGGAGGTGCTTCTGGAGGCCCATACCGAAGACGAACTCGATCGCGCGTTGGCCACCCAGGCGGACGCCATCGGCGTGAACGCCCGCAATCTTCATACCTTCGACACCTCGCTGGAGGTCGTCAAGTCGCTGATTCGGCGCATTCCCCGCGAGCGCACGCCTGTTGCCGAAAGCGCCCTGCGAACCCGTGAGGATGTGGTTGCCCTGCAGGAAATTGGTGCCGTCGGTTTTCTCATGGGCGAGGTTCTGATGCGCACCCCGCATCCCGGCAAAACACTGCGTGAATTGATAACTAGTTAAATTTCTAATTTTATAAGGATTCTATGAGGATTCCTTTCAAAATCTGTGGTCTGACTCGCGAGGAAGATGTGCGCTTGGCGCAGGAACTCGGCGCGGCGTATCTGGGTTTCATCATGGTGCCGGGCACGCCACGGTGTGTTTCCTTGGAACAGGCACGGGAACTCTTTGAGGTGGCCGAACGACCTCGTGTGCTGGTGGTGGGAAATCTGCCCCTTTCGGAAGTGTTGCGACGGACTGATGAATTGCATCCAGAGGTCATCCAGCTGCATCGGAATGAGCCGCCGGAGTTCGCCACGGCGTTGCGTGGCGTCCGCGTCTGGCGGGCGTTTGCGCTGCGGACGATGGCGGATGTCGAGGCGGCCGCAATCTTCCCATCGGACGCCATCGTCGCCGACACCGGACAGGGCGGCTCTGGACAGGTCGGCAATTGGGAATTGGTCCGCCGTCTTGCGCAACGCAAGCCAGTCATTCTGGCGGGAGGAATCAATGCCGAGAACGTCCGTGCGGGCTACGAAGCCACTGAAGCTTTCGCGGTGGACTGCTCCTCTGGCGTCGAAACCTCCCCTGGCCTTAAAGACCCCACAAAACTGATGAATTTCGCAGCGGCTTGCAACTCATTCTAATCCACGCAGGGCGCGCTGGCTTGCCACGCCGAAGTCCACGGGACGAAGGCTGGAGCGCGTCCCTCCCATTTTTCACCTCTCACCTTCTTGGCGGGACCAGAGACCAGAGTCCAGAGACCTGAACTTTTACCTTTCCCCTTTAGACTCCTCTTGCCTCTCACCTCTCACCTTCCCATGAATACTCACTACGGAATCTACGGCGGGCAATACATTGCGGAAACGCTGATGCCTACGCTCAAGGAACTGGAACGGCAATACTTCCTGACCAAGGAGGATCCTGCTTTTCAGGCGGAATTTGCGGATTTGC
>JAFYIW010000276.1 GCA_017538465.1 Victivallales bacterium | reverse complement strand
CCTCTGCGCGGCACCGCCTTCTTCCGCGCAGGGGCCTGGCTTTCCGGAAAATTCCGGGTCTGGCCGCCGCGGCTCCGGCGCGGCATCCCTCTGCGCGGCACCGCCTTCTTCCGCGCAGGGGCCTGGCTTTCCGGAAAATTCCGGGTCTGGCCGCCGCGGCTCCGGCGCGGCATCATGTGTTTTTCTGGCATTTTTTTTGCTATGATATTGAAAAATCATAAAAAAACATCTACGAGGTGTGACAAAATGACACAGGAAAATACTGCCAAAGCGGCAAAAGAAGAAGATTTGGCACAGGAAGTGCCCATCACGCGGGTGAGCTCTTGCCCGGAAACCGAGGATGCCAGCGTAGAGATGCCGGAACAAGTGGCCGATGAGAAGTCAGGGTCGGCTGCCACTGCCGTGCCGGAGAGTAGTGAGTCAGAGCAGTCCGCCAATGTCCCGGAATCTCCGAAGGAACCCACTCTTGAGGAGCAGTTGGCGGAGATGAAGGGCAATTATCTGCGGGCGCTGGCCGAGAATGAAAATTACCGCAAGCGGATGGCCCGCGAATTGCAGGACACGCGCGAACAGTCCCGCATCAAGACGATTGGCGAGATGGTCGGTGTCTATGATTTGCTGCAGATGGCCGTGGACCACGCCGCGAAGGCGACGGATGTCACGGCTTTGCGACAGGGGCTGGAGATGAGTTTCGGCGAGTTCAAACGCATCCTGAAAGGGATGGGCGTGGAAGTGCTGGATGCGATGGGAAAGCCATTTGATCCCGCCATCCACGAGGCTCTTTCCACCTTGAATAGCGATGAGGTTCCGGAGGGCGTGGTGCTGCAGCAGTGGAAGCCTGGTTTCAAGGTCGGCGAGAAGCTGTTGCGTCCGGCCACGGTGGTGGTGTCCAAAGGACCGGCGAACCCGCCGTCTGCCGCAGAAGAGGCGGAGAGCTCAGGCGAGGCGAAGTCTCAGGAATGACTAGGAAGGCCGTCTGGCCTTCGGGAGGAGTGCATACATGAGTGATTCACAAGATTATTACTCCATATTGGGGGTGTCGCGCGATGCGACGCCGGAACAGATCAAGAAGGCCTATCGGACGCTGGCGCTCAAATACCATCCTGACCGTAATCCGGATGACAAGGAGGCCGAGGAGAAATTCAAAGACGTCAACAACGCCTACCAGGTCTTGAGCGATCCGAAGAAGCGCGCCCAATACGACCAGTTGGGCCATGAGGCCTTCACGCATGGCGGCGGCTTCGGCGGGGCCTCCGTGGATCCGATGGACATCTTCAGCCAGTTCTTCAGTGGCGGAGGCTTTGGCGGATTCGACCTGGGCGATCTCTTCGGTGGCGGGGGACGGCGGCGTTCCCGCAATGCGGCCACGCGAGGCGATGACCTGCTTTACAATTTGGAAATTGATTTTGAGGATGCGGTTTTCGGGGTGAAGAAGACCATCACCATTCCCCATACCGAGTCGTGCCCACGGTGTCACGGCAATGGCGCCGAACCTGGCACCGAGAAACGCGCCTGCCCCAAATGCCATGGCTCCGGACAGCAGACGATTTCCCAGGGGTTCTTCACGATGAGCCAGCCTTGCCGCAATTGCCGGGGTACTGGATTCATCCTGGACAAGCCCTGCCGGGATTGCCATGGTCGTGGAGCGGTGGACAAGCAGAAGAAAATCGAAGTGCGGGTGCCGGCCGGCATCGACACCGGCGCACGGCTACGCGTCTCCGGCGAAGGGAATGCAGGGGAAAATGGCGGGCCCTCCGGCGACCTCTATGTCGCGATTGGGGTGCGCCCTCACGACCTCTTCCGTCGTGATGGTTTGAACATCTACTGTGATGTCCCCGTGACTTTCGCCACTGCGGCCCTGGGTGGCAAAGTGACCGTTCCCACGGTGACCGGTCCTGGGGAAATCACCATTCCCGCTGGCACGCAAAGCGGCACGAATTTCCGTCTGCGCGGGCAGGGCATGCCGAATATCCAGGGCGGGAGCAGGGGAGACGAGTACGTGCGTCTGTTGGTGCAGGTGCCTGTGGACCTCACCGACGAGCAGAAGCGCCTGCTGCAGGAATTTGTCCAGGGCGGCGAGGAACGGAAGCAGAACCCCAAGATTAGGGAGTTCTTGGATAAAGCGGGCCGTTGGGTCAACGACAAGTGAGGCGATGAGAATTCTGGCGTTGATGGTCGTGCTGATGATGGGCGCAGGCCCTTTGTTGGCCGTGCCGTCTTCAAATGTCTCCCCGGAAACGACATTAGAGCAATGTCGCAGGGAACTTCAGCCGGATAGCCCCCTGGAGTTGCGAAGACGTGCCAGCCTGGTGGTCGGCAAATACCTCGTGCCGGAGGCCAGCGTGTTGCTGGGACAATGCCTCAAGGATGAGGATGCGGTTGTGCGGCGCAATGCGCTGGTCTCCGTTGGCGAGGAACCCTTCCATCTGTTCCGCAATCAGACCGGCGTGCTGGAGTGCCTTCAGGATTCCGATGTGAATATCCGCCGTCTGGCCTCCTCCCTGATGACTCAGGTCCTGGCGTCGTCGGCGGGCTCCCGTGGCTCCAGGCCGAGGCTGCATGGACGGCTTGCCGAACTGCTGAATGACGCCTTGGCGGACGAGGATGCCGCAGTGCGGCGCAATGTGCTGGTCGCGGTACAGGATTACGGGGATTTTTTGCAAGGGAAAGTCGTTGCCGCTTTGCTCAAGGATTCTTCGGCGGAGGTGGCCGTTTTGGCCATCAGGCCTTATCTTATGAGCGATGCCACACCTGAAGCGATGCTTCAGACGCTGCTGCCCTTGGCAAACCACCCAGATGATGCGGTTCGCATGGCATTGGCCGCCGCTTTGGCGGCCAGGCCGAATTCACAGCTGGAAAAGCTGTATTTGGCGCTGTCCGCGGATGACGTCGCCGAGGTCCGCGGCTATGCATTAACCATGCTGCTGGCCGTCAACCCGAACGACCACAAGACTCTCATGCTGGCTGGACAGCTGCTGTTGGATGAGCAGGCGCCGCTGGAAAGCCGCAGAAGAATCTTGCGTGGTGTCCGTTTTTTGCCGGAGGCGGAGTTCTGGGCTTTGATGGAACCGCTGCTGGCGGTCAACCAGCCGACCGCCCTGCGGGAGGATGCCTGGCGAGCCATCGACACCGCCGTTGGGGTGCCTGAGCATTTGCCGATGGATCGACTGGCGCATGAGGTCATTGTCGAGCCTGATGCGGTGGTGCGGCGCATCCAGTTGTCATTGCTGCGGCGGCATTGGGGGACGGTGAAGCTTGAAGCGCTCACGGCGTTGCAGACCAGCTCCTACGAGGATGTCCGCCGGGCGGTGTTCAGCCTCGACGCGGCTTTGCCTAATGAGCAGCGCGGCGAACTGACGCTGAATGGTCTGCTGGATGAATCGGAGGCCGTCCGGCTGGAGGCTATTCGACGGCTTTGCACGCTGCGTCCCGCCGATTGGAAACAGCTGCTCTGTGACAGTCTTGAAGACCCCAGCAATGTCATCGCGGCGGCGGCGGCGCAGGGGCTGTTGCCTTTCGCCAAGAGCGATTCCGTCATCGCCGCGGCTCTGCACGATTACCTGCCACGTTGTGCAGATGCAGGATTGCGTCAACAACTGCTTAGACATGTGAAGTGACATCCCTTCATTACCATTTTGAAAAGCCCATTATGAACAGCAATCATCCAGTGAACTCTGAGCAGGTCTTAAAGCTGGCACGTGAAGTCTTTGACACGGAATTGGCCGGTGTGAAGAAGGTGCGGGACTCCCTTGGCACGGAGTATGTCGCGCTGGTGGAACTGTGCCTGGAGAAGCTGCACGACGGCGGAAAGCTGGTGCTGTGCGGCGTGGGCAAGAGCGGACACATCTCCAAGAAGCTGGCCGCGACGCTGGCTTCGACTGGGGCGCGGGCGGTCTTCATGCATCCCGTCGAGGCGATGCACGGCGATCTGGGCGTGGTCGCTCCCAATGACCTGCTGCTGGCGGTCAGCTATTCTGGCGAGACCGACGAGCTGCTGCGGGTGCTTCCCGCCGTGAAGCGCATGGGAGTGCCGATTGTCGCCATCACCGGCAAACCCGAAAGTCGCCTCTCGGAATACTCCGACCTGGTGGTGCCGATGGCCGTGGAGCGCGAAGCCGACCCCTTCAACCTGGCGCCCACCACCACCACCACCGCGCTGGCCGCGCTAGGCGACTCGTTGGCGATGGTGCTGCTCGCCTGCCAGAACTTCGAGCTCTCGGACTACGCCAAGAACCACCCCGCCGGCGCCATCGGCAGAACCATCACCCTTACGGTCAAAGACTGCATGAGGACTGGCGAACGCTGTGCGGCAGTGCATCCTGGTGTGACTGTCCGCGAGGCGCTCTTGGCCATGACCAAGGCGCGGGACGGCGCGGTCGCCATTGTCGGCGAGGACAATGCGTTGCTGGGCATCTTCACCGACGGAGATTTCCGAAGGGCGATGACTAGGGACGACAACATCCTCCATGCGCCCATTGAGAGCGTGATGACCCCCAATCCCATCTCCATCAACCAGGGCAAACTCGCCGTCGAAATCCTCAAGATTCTCGAAAAACGCAAAATCGACGACATCGTGGCGGTGGATGACGACGGACGATTCGTCGGGCTGGTGGACATCCAGGATCTTCCCAAGTTCAAGGTGATGTGACACTGTTTTAATACACCATAACTACTTGGTGTATAAGGAGATACAATAATAATGGCAGAAACCCGCGAATTCAAGACCGAGGTCAAGCAGATGCTCGACCTG
>JAFYIW010000275.1 GCA_017538465.1 Victivallales bacterium | reverse complement strand
ATGGTCAAGGAGGAGAAGCGGGACAAAAATAACAAGTTGGTGGTGCGCAACAAGAAACGCTATCCCGGCTATGTTCTGATTCAACTTCGGCTTTTGGACGAGGAAGGGCGCATCCGTTCCGAGGTCTGGGATTTGGTGAAGGGCACGCCCGGCATCATCGGCTTTGTCGGCGGAACGAAGCCCGCCGCGCTTTCGGATCAGGAAGTCGCCGAGATGCTGCGGGTCGAGGAGGAGGCCATGAACTCCGCGCCGAAGCCCAAGGTGGACTACAAGGTGGGCGACACGGTTCGCCTGATTGGAAATAGCGCCTTTATCGGGTATGAGGGCGTCATCGAGAGCGTGGACAGCGAACGTCAGCGCCTCAAGGTCTCGGTGAACATCTTCGGCCGCGCCACCCCGACGGAAATCGGCTACGAGGATGTCGAGCGTGTGGAGAACGAGTGACGAGGCTGGCTGTCGTCGGCCATGCATTTCGGCCTCATTTTGCGAATATACGCTTGAAAAACCGACAGGTTGCGTTATAGTAACCATTTTGCGTTTCGTCTGGCAGGGCGGAATCCCGTTGGGGGTTCCGTGAGTTTAGTGTAACCGACGGCGTCTGGGAGGGAACCTGCCAGCCCTTACCAGTGCTGTCAAACAGGAAACCAACATGGCAAAGAAAGTCACGGGCATCGTGCGACTGCAGATTCCCGCCGGCGCGGCCAATCCGGCTCCCCCCGTGGGACCGGCGCTTGGTCAGGCTGGCGTGAACATCATGCAGTTCTGCAAGGAGTTCAATGCCGCGACCCAGAAACAGGCCGGTTTGGTGATTCCGGTGGTCATCACGGTCTATCAGGACCGCTCGTTCACCTTCATCACCAAGTCGCCGCCCGCCGCCGTTCTGCTCAAGAAGGCGGCCGGCATCGAGACTGGGGCGCATGCGACGGGCTCCGAGAAGGTCGGCAAGGTCACCCGCAAGGACCTCGAGGCGATTGCGGAGACCAAGAAGAAGGATTTGAACGCTCGCAGCGTGGACGCCGCGGTGAAGATCATCGCCGGCACTGCGCGCAGCATGGGAATTGAGGTGGTCGAATGAAGAAGCGAAGCAAACTCTACCGCTCTCGCTGCGAAGGTCTCGACCGCAGCAAGAACTATGCCTTCGAGGAAGGCATCAAGTTGCTCCAGGCCATGCCCAAGGCCAAGTTCGACGAGACCGTCGAGGTGGCGTTCACCCTGGGCATCGACCCCAAGCAGTCTGACCAGATTGTCCGCGGCGCCTTGGTGATGCCGCGTGGCACGGGCAAGACGCAGCGGGTCGTGGTGGTCGCTGACGGCGATGCGGCGGAAGCCGCCAAAGCCGCCGGCGCCGACGAGGTCGGACACCAGGAACTCCTGCAGAAGATGAAGGGCGGCTGGCTGGATTTCGATGTGCTCATCGCGACTCCGGCGGCCATGAAGGATGTGCGTACGTTGGGCCGTGTCCTCGGTCCGCGTGGCCTGATGCCGAACCCCAAGACCGGCACCGTCACCGATGACACGGCGACGGCGGTCAAGGAGGCCAAGGCGGGCCGTGTGGAATACCGCTGCGACAAGGCGGGTTGCGTGATGATGCCGATTGGCAAGCTGTCGTTTGCGGCGGATGCGCTGGTGGACAACCTGCATGCGGCCTTCGCGGCCATTCTCCGCGCACGTCCTGCGGCGGTGAAGGGCATCTACATGCGCGCGGCGACCATCTGCGCGACGATGAGCCCTGGCATCCCGCTGGACATCAACGTCAAGATCAAGGAGAAGGCATAGCATGAGATCGGAAAAGATTCAAATGCTCGAGGTCGTAAAGGGCCTCCTGAAGGACAAGTCCTTCTTTCTGATTGGATTCCGTGCCATCACGGTGGCGGAATTCAGCGCCTTCCGCAGTCAACTGGCTGAATTTGGGGCTCAGTGCCATGTGGTCAAGAACACCTTGATCCACAAGGCCGCCGAGGCCCTGGGCTACCAGGCGGTTGCGGAGCAGAACATCGTCGAAGCCACGGCGGTCGTCAGCGGAAGCGATGACCCGGTCGCCATGGCGAAGGCGATCAAGGAACTGATCAAGGCCACGCCGGATGCGGAAAAGAAGCCGCGTGTGACCGTGAAGCTGGGCTTCCTGGATGGCAAGCTGCTCGATGCCGCCGACGTGGCGGCGCTGGCCGACCTGCCGCCCCGCGAAGCGCTGCTGGGTCAGTTGCTGGGAGTGCTGCAGGCTCCTGCCAGTGGTCTGGTTCGCGTCCTCAACGCGAAGTTGTCGTCGATTTTGTATGTGTTAAATGCTTTCTCTGAAAAGAAGAAAGAGCAAGCCGCGTAACCTTGAGAGGAACCAACAATGAGCGAAATCACCAAAGAACAAGTTGTCGAGTGGATCAAAGGTCTGACTGTTTTGGAGGTCTCCGACCTCGTGAAGACCCTTGAGGATGAGCTGGGTGTCAGCGCCGCCGCCCCCGTGGCCGTGGCCGCCGCTCCCGCCGCCGCCGCCGCTCCCGTGGAAGAGAAGACCGAGTTCGACGTGGTGCTGGCCGAGGCCGGCGCCAAGAAGATCGACGTCATCAAGGCTGTCCGCGCGATCACCAACCTGGGCCTGAAGGAGGCCAAGGATCTGGTCGAGGGCGCCCCGAAGCCGGTCAAGACTGGTGTGAGCAAGGACGAGGCCGCCCAGCTCAAGACCCAGCTCGAAGCCGCTGGCGCGAAGGTCGAGATCAAATAGTCAGCCTGGTGCTGCACCACTCCGGAACCGTGATTCCCGCATTTTCCGCGGGAATGGCGGCTCCGGATTTTCGCATATTTTCAGGCCATTTCCGTTTGCGTTGTCTGGCGATGAGACTAAATAGATCGCCCGCAGTTATTTAGAAAACGGATTGGCGTTTTTCTAGCAGCTCTGGCAGCTCTAGAGGAACTAGCAGTTCTAGCAGTTCTAGAAACTCTAGAAATTATCCTCCCCCTTTCTCCTTTTTCTCCCTCCAACCCATCAGGTCAAGAGCCATGAAAGGCAATCGCATCTCATTTGGTCAACTCAAGGAAGTCATGCCAATCCCGGATTTGATTGGCATCCAGACGAAGTCCTTCGCGGAGTTTCTGCAGAAGGAGGTGGCGCCCGAAAAGCGCAAGCGCGAAGGGCTTCAAAGTGTCTTCATGGACATGTTCCCGACCAAGGAGTCCGGAAGCAAGAACTATTCGGGCATCGAATTCCTCCAATATGAGATTGTGGATGGCAATTCCGACTTGCCGGAACTGCTCAAGGCGGGTGGCAACTATCAGGCGGACATCTATGCGACTTTCCGGATGAAGGGCAACAGCTCGAAGGACATCCGCGAGGAGCGCATCCACATGGGGCGAATTCCGCTGATGACGCCAAGCGGCTCCTTCATCATCAACGGGTCCGAGCGCGTCATCGTCAGCCAGCTGCATCGTTCTCCGGGCATCTGCTTCGAGCGGATGCGCCATGCCAGCGGCAAGGAGCTCTACTCCTTCAAGATCATCGCCGACCACGGCTCCTGGATTGAAGTCCAGTTTGACCCGAAGGACAAGATGAACATCTATCTGGACCGCAAGCGCCGTCGCCGCAAGTTCCTGGTCTCGACCTTCCTGCGCGCCTTCGGCTACAACAGCAACGAGGAGATTCTCAATGCGGTCTATGGAGTCCAGACCAAGAGCGTCAAGGCACTGATGAAAGACGAGGACCCCGCGCGTTTCACCGCCGTCGAGAATGTGGCGGATCCGCGGGACGACGAGTTCATCCTGGCCAACGCGCTGGACAACCTCAACGAGAATATCCTGCGCAATCTCCAGGAGGCCGGCATCAAGGAAATCAAGGTCGTGCAGACGGACGAGCTGGGCGACTACTTCGTGAAATGCCTCTCCGAGGACACCACGGTCACCTGCGAGGATGCGCAGCGCGAAATCTACCATCGTCTGCGTCCCACGCCGAACGAGGCGACCACCGCCGCCACCGCCAAGGCGCACTTCGAGCGCATCTACCAGGATGAGCGGCATTATGACCTTGGGCTGGTCGGACGCTACAAGATGAACCAGCGGCTGGGCATCAATGTTCCCACCAACGTCCGCACCCTGACCAAAGAGGATCTGGCCGCGGCCACCCGTCAGCTCATGCGGCTGGCCAAGACCAACGGCGCTCCGGATGACATCGACCATCTCT
>JAFYIW010000274.1 GCA_017538465.1 Victivallales bacterium | reverse complement strand
TCGCCTTCCAGCACGGCGACTATCAATACTATCTGGAAAAGCGCCAGGCGAGAGCTTCTGTGCCCGCGGGTTCTGCGCATGCGCCCGTGGACACAGGCAAAAACGCGGCGGATTCCGCGGCTTCGCCTGTAGAAGCAGGCAAAAAGCCCCGCCTGACCTGGAAGGAGCAGAAGGAACTGGAAGGCATGGAGGAGGCTATTCTCGCCGCCGAAACCCAGGTCACTGACCTGGAGGCAATCTTCGCCGTACCGGACTTCCACGCCAAATATGGCCGTCAAACCGCCGAGCTGACCAGCCGCCTCAATGACGCCAAGGCCGAGGTCGAACGCCTCTATGCCCGCTGGAGCGAACTGGAAAACAAACGTCCCCAGAAATAACCCCCTGGAACTGGCCGCGGGGTGTCAGAGAATGAAAAGACGCCTGACGATGGCCATCTAGTGTGGCGTCTCTTAAATTCCTTCCATTTCCGCGCCCTTTGGGGGCATTTTACCATAAATGCTTCCGCGCATCGTCACTATGCTTGGTCGCATTGGCGTCAAACTGCCTCGAAAATGCCTACGGAACGCTTAACGAATTTATGAGACGCCACACTAGCCGCAAATATCAGTCCCTTGCCTGAGCCTGGACCGCCGTGCAGAGGACCGTCGCCACGATATCATCCACCGAACATCCGCGGGAGAGGTCGTTGCACGGCTTCGCCAAGCCCTGGAGGACGGCGAAGGCCGTCGCCCCGCCAATCCGCTGGGTCATCTTATATCCGATGTTTCCCGCCTGCAAGTCCGGAAAGACCAGCACGTTGGCGTGGCCCGCCACGGGACTGCCGGGGGCTTTGGAGGCCCCGACCTCCGGCACCAGCGCCGCATCCAGCTGCATCTCGCCGTCCAACGCCAGTTCCGGAGCGAGTTCATGGGCGAGGCGCGTTGCCTCCTGCACCTTGGACACCAGTTCGTGCTTCGCGCTGCCCTTGGTCGAGAAGGAGAGCATCGCCACCTTCGGCTCCTCAATTCCGCATAGCACCCGCGCGGTCTCCGCCGCCGAAATCGCGATGTACGCCAGTTCCTCCGCCGTGGGACAAGGCACCACCACGCAGTCGGAGTACACCAGCAAGCCATTGTGCCCCAGGTTCTTGTTCGGACAATCCATCAGGAAACTCGAGGAGACCACCTTGTTGCCCGGCTTCGTCTTGATCAGCTGAAGCGCAGGACGCAGCATGTCGCCCGTGGAGTGGACCGCGCCCGACACCAGACCGTCCGCATCCCCCAACTTGACCATCATCACGCCGTAGTACATTGGGTCCTGCACCAGTTGCGTGGCCGCCTCCAAGGTGACGCCCTTCGCCTTGCGAAGCTCGTAGAGGGCTTCTGCGTAGGCGGACGCCTTCGGGCTGGCCTTCGGGTCGATGCACTCGATGCCCGAAATATCCGCGCCGACCTCTTTCGCCACGGACTGAATCCGTTCGGGACCCCCCAGCAGAATCGGAATGACCAACTTCTCTTGGGCCAGCTTTGCCGCCGCCTGGACCGTGCGTGGCTCGTCGCCCTCTGGCAGCACAATCCGCTTCACGCATTCACGGGCCTTCGCCTTGACATGTTCAAAGATGCTCATTTTTTGTAATTAGTTAAATTGTTTTTTACAAAGAGATTAATTACTATTTTATAAATCAATCCCCGCAAAGCCCGACCAGACTGGCTTGCCAGAATAGGTCAGGATGGGCGACTCGCCACGCAATGCCTTCAGCACGGAGAGCGCCAGCGCATCCTGCTCCATTTCACCGGGATAGACGGTGATAGGAGCAATCCACCCGCAGTGCTTCTGGATGCCGTCCGTGACGTCCTGGAAGCGCATCAGCCCGCCAGTCAGCAGAATGCCGTCCACCTTTCCGCAGAGGACTGCGCTCATCTCGCCAATCTGCTTGCAGATCTGGTAGATCATCGTGTTCCAGACCAACGACGCCTTGGCGTCTCCCTGCTCGACCTGCCGATGGATGACATCCGAGTCCGCCGTTCCGAAGAGGCTCACAAAGCCCCCCGCACGACTGCACATCCGGCGCACCTCGGCAATGGAATGGTTTTCGAGGTAATCCAAAATTGCCAGGACGGGCACACTGCCGATGCGCGTCGGCGAGAAGGTCCCCTCGCCGTCGGCGCCCATGTTCCCGTCCACCATCCGCCCGTGTTCATGCGCGGCGACCGTGATGCCGCCGTCGATATGCGCCACCACGAAGTTGCACTCCTCGTAGCGTTTCCCCAGCTTCTTCGTCGCATGGAACTCCGCGACGGCCTTCTGGTTGAGGACATGGGAGTGGCTGACACGGTAGATTCCCTTGATGCCCGTCAGCCGCGCATAGTCGCCGAACTCGTCCACGTTCGTGGGATTCAGCGTGTAAGCCTGACGGCCATACTCCTGGGCGAACTTCCAGGCAAGCATCACGCCCAGCTTTGCGGGATGCTCGCTGCCGCCGACCGCCGCCACCGTGTCGTCGTACAGCCGCTGGTCAATTGCCGTCACTCCGCCTGGCTGCGAGTAGGCGCTGCCCCCGCGGCCGACAAAGATGTCAATCTCCTCCGGCGCGACGCCGTATTCCTTCAGCATGTCCAGAATGACCTGGAAACGGAAGGGAATCTGGTCGTTCACATGCGGGAACTGGAGAAGCACTGGCGCGTCGTGGAAGACGCTCTTCTCAAACAGCGAGGTCTCGTTCCGATAGAGACTCACCTTCGTCGAGGTGGAACCCGGATTGATGACCAAAATCTTGTACTCTTGGTTGTCCATTGCGCTGATAATGAGACCGGTTTGTTTTAGAGACATTTATAACTAACTTATTTTAAGTAAGTTATAAATAAAGAAACCACTCTTTCCTCAGAATGGCAATTATGCTTAACATAATACCTGGAAATGAGACACTATGCGATTGCGCAGATTTTGTCCCCCTTGCAAAGTACATTCCTCGTATGAATCAATATATTTAAGGTTATTGCATAAATCGTCCTTTTGAAATCTTTTCGTGATTTAAATATTGAGGAAATTGTCTAACACAGAGGAGCATCATTCCATGAGAAAAACGGTTCTGTTGTGGGCGGCGTTGTCGTTGGGAATTCTTTTGGCCATTCCTGCGCAGGGCGAATGGGAGGTCGAGAAGGTCTTTCTGAAGGGCGGAACCACGAAGGAGACACCCCTCTACACCATCTGGGAGCCCATCGAATTCGTCCTCGAGGCGGATTTCGCAGGCCAGACCCCGCCAGAGAACTACATCATCGAATGGACCTGCAGCGGAGACGACGGCCGTGAACAGAAGGGCACCGCGCCCGCCGATGCGCCAGTGCATATCCAGACCATGCTGGATCGTCCGGGCTTCGTGCGAGTTCGTGCTCATCTGCGCAATGAAAAAGGCGAAATCGTCCGCAAGCCCAATCTCCAGGGCGATGACAGCATGGTCTTCTTCGACGGCAGCGCGGGCGTGGACATCGACCAGATTCGCGGCATTCCCGCTCCGCCAGACCTCGAGGCATTCTGGACACGCCAGAAAGCCAAATTGGAGGAAATCCCGCTGGCGGTCAACTACCGGACCGAAATACCCTGCGAGACGGCGGGCGTGAAAATCTACGCCGTCTCCGTGGCCTGCCCTGGCCCCGCGCCCGTCACGGGCTACCTGAGCATTCCCTCCGACGCGGCGCCCGGCAGTCTCCCCGCCCAAGTCATCTTTCCGGGCTACACCGACGCGCGGCAAGGGAAGCCGACGACTGGTCCGAAGGACCGCATCCTGTTCGTGATCAACGCCCATGGTTATGATCTGATCAAGGCGCATGACCCGGAGACGGGGCTAGAGTACCACCGTCAGTTCGTGGAGGCCATCCGCTCCAACGGCTTTAGCTACGCCTTCG
>JAFYIW010000273.1 GCA_017538465.1 Victivallales bacterium | reverse complement strand
GGACGGCGGATAATCTGCTTCATGGTCTCCACGTCAATTCTTCCATAGAATTGATGAAGACGCTCGCAAAGGGCGGTCTGGCGGCTGGGGGCGGTGATCCAGACGACATCCTCAAAGGCCTCACGGAGCATGGGATGTGGTTGTCCTGGATTGAGGAAGGTCGGCGGTTCTCCGGCACGTGCCTCCACTGCCGCCATGGCGCCGCTTCGGTCGGAAAGCACGTAGTAGTATTCACAGGTCAAGGGAGTGGCGGCGATGATTTGCTTGGCCTCCTCGATGGTGCGGCATTCCTCCATGATGCGTCGCATGAGATAGCTCATGGGCAGACCATCCCAGTTGCCTTCGCCGCGTCCTCCCATCTCGCCGATGGCCAGCCCCGCCGAATTCATGGCGGTGACGGTGCCGTTGAAGCCGGCGAAGCCCACGGTGATCCATGGCAGATAGCCATCGGGCAGATAGACCTGTATCTGGGCGGAGGACTGCAGACCGATGTCTTTCATGTAGTCCAGCACGCGGGCATGGACGACTCTTCCGCCCACCGTGGCCTTGCCTCGTGCGGCGATGCCGGAGCAGTGGAAGAGTTCCGGGAAGAAGCCAATTTCGCGTCCCTGTGCGGCCGTCAGCCCGGCGGCTTGGCTCATGGCGTCCAGTTCTGTCAGATAGCGTTCCGGGGTGGCGAAGCGGGTACGACTTTGGGCCTCCTGGATGGTGTCGTAGAACCACTCGTTCTTCAGAAGGAGATACCCGCCTGCCACTAGCCGGAGGCAAGCGTAGCTGCGCTGGATTTCCGCCTTGCAGAGCCTGCCGTGCTGCCGGCCGATTTCCTCCGGTGTGCCGGCGAAAATCAGCACGGGATATTCGCCGGGGCGTTCGATGCGCAGACCCTTTTCGAAACGCAGGACGCGCTCACTCTTGCACAGTGGACTCTGATAGGCCGCATGTCCCTCGGCAATTTCGTCCCATACCCGATGGATGACTTGTCTGAGAGCAAGGATGAGCTGTTCGGAGTTGACGGTTTGAGCAGCAGGAGACTCTCTAGGCGGTGCGAAGTCGGTATCGGCAATCGGGCGGTCTTCCCACTGGTCAAAGTGTATGGCCACCAGCATCTTGCCGTATTTGATACGGAGGTTCTGCGGCACCTCGCGTTCTTTGGCAAGCTGGATTTCCACATGGCATCCCTCGGCATTTGCCACGAAGGTGCGTTTGTCCGCGCCCTGGAAGGAGGCTTCTAGGTGAACCAGCTGCTTTAGGGTGTCCAAAGAGCCAGTGGAGGCCACATGGCCAATCAACGTGGTGGTCATCTTGCGGTAGATGTGGAATTTGTCCGGCAGCAATAGCGCAGGGGCAAACTGCGAGGGCTGTCCGCCTTGGAAGAGCGAGCCATTCGGGGTGATGACCCAAGGAAGGGCACCCATGCCTATGGCGAGGCGATGGAAGTCGGCTAGACCTATTCCCTCGTCTAACTGGAGCCGGAATTTCCCGCCGCCGAGAGTCAGCCGAAGGCGTCCTGCCATTTTCTCGGAGTCGTTCTCCAGCACGGAGAATCGCAGCGCGATGTGCGTGACTTGGGTTGCGTCGTCAGGGCCTCCTTCAAGCACTTGTTTGACGGAGGACATCATGGCGCTTAACTTGGCCGCGTCGGCGTCGGGGACAAGGGGGGCAGTGCGCTGGTCTCCGCCGAAAAAGACTAGCGTGTCTTCCAGCAGTTGGGGCAGGGCAACCACGGCGGTGTAGTGGTCTGCCTTCGGTAGGATGAAGTGGTTGACGTTGAGGGTGAGACCTAGCCCATCCGCCAAGGCGTCCGAGAACTCGGGAGGAATGATTTTGTCCAGTTCCGCATTGTGCATCATGATGCGGCCAGCCTGGGCCTTGGGGGCCAATTCCTTCAGGAAGTTCATGGGTTCCACCAGATCTCCTAGACGCTCGATCTCCGCGGACTGTTCGGGGGTGGCGTGCTGGATGGCCGCATGGATGGCAATCACTTCGGGATTGTCCAGGGCAAGGATTTCTCGAAGTCTTCCGCCAGCCAGCAGAAACACCGCCTTGTCCAGTCGCTCGTCCTTGGCGAAGGTCGAGACTGCCAGGATACCGCCCATGCTGGTTCCAATGAGATTGATGTGACGAGTGTCCACGCCCGGACGCGAGGCCAGGAAGTCAATGCTTCGCTGGATGTCTCCCGGTGTGGCGCGCAAGGCGGCTATCAGGTAGTCGGGTCCTTTTGCCCCGCGAAGAATCTGAACGATATTCCCTTTCGGAAGACGGTCCAGGAATAGTGCCGTTTGTGGCATCAGCGCGGGCATCCCATGGTTGGCGAAAAAGGCCGCGATGGATTTGGTGAGCTGACCATTGCCGCCGAGGATGTGCAGGCACAGTACGGCGGGGGCACCTTCCGGAGGCAAGGTCTTGGGCTCGTAATAGAAGGCTTTGACCTGCCTGGCCTCTGGCCAGAAGGGCGCTTCCGGCGAGTCGTAGGTGACGTAGTAAACACGATAGTTCTCCGCTTCCTCCAGTAGGCGGCTCTGAAATTCAAACGACAGTTCCGCTCCTGAGATGCATCCCAGTAGAATGAGAAAAACGGCGAAAAGAAGTTGCTTCATTGGGATTTCCTCTGCGTTATGTGATGATGGCTATGGATTTATCTCATAATATATCGGTTATTTCCTGCAAGTGCTTCAAAAGAATCGTTCAAAGGTGATTTTTGCTCTATATTATCCTGAAATTGGTTTCCCCTGCATTTCCAGGGGCAGGACATGATGCAATTTGAGGGTGGCAAAGGTGAATTTCCGCTTCAATGATTCCCACGACTGGTTTTTCCGCGAACGCTTTGGGATGTTCGTCCATTGGGGGATTTATGCCGTGAAGGGCTGGCATGAGCAGCTCCAGTGGCGCAGAAATGTCCCCAAAGAAGAATATGTCAAGCTGAAGGACCAGTTCAATCCGTCGCGTTTCAACCCCGACGCATGGCTGGATTTGTGCGAGGCGGCGGGCATGACCTACCTGTGCTTCACGGCCAAGCACCATGACGGCTTCTGTATGTGGGACACGAAGCAGACTGACTACAACATCATGAACACCCCATATCGTCGGGATGTCCTGGCGATGTTGGCGGAGGCCTGCCACCGTCGGGGGATTCGTCTGGGGCTCTACTATTCCTGTCCCGACTGGCATCATCCGAATGCCCTGAATTTCGGCGGCAGCCATCAACTTCCGCAGCCCAACCCAGGCGACCAGCCAGATCTCCTGAAATATATTGATTTCGTTCAACGCCAAGTGGTTGAATTATGCACCAACTACGGGACCATCTCCGAGTTCTTCTGGGACATCCCCCAGGGGATGAATTTTCCGCAGCTCAATGAGACCATCCGGCGTCTTCAGCCGGAGTGCCTCATCAACGACCGCGGCTACGGCCCTGGAGACTACTCCACGCCAGAACGTGAAATCCCTGCCGGGACGGCCTTCGAAAAGCCCACGGAGGCCTGTGACTCCGTAGGTAGATGCTCCTGGGGCTATCGCGTCAACGAGGACTACTATACGCCGTTGACAATCATGCGGAATATGGACAAGATTCTCTCCCGTGGCGGAAATTTCCTCCTGAATGTCGGACCGAAACCAGATGGGACCATTCCCGCCGAGGCGGAAACGATTTTACGCAGGGTAGGGGAGTGGTTCAAATCCGTGCGGGAGGCCTTTGAGGACACTGAACCGTTTGCCTTTGACGAGCCGGTCTGGAATGCGACCTTTACCCGCAAGAAAAACGGCACGCTCTATGTGCATTTTCCCGACGGGCTGCTGGCCTCGGGCTTCGAGCTGCCGTTGGATGTGGATGAAATCCCGCGGAAGGTCACTTTGCTGAACCATGGACAGTGCCTTGACGCAATGGTGGACGAGATGCCCTCGCATGCCTTGCAAGATCGACTGGACTTTCATATCTTCGGACTGGACGCCAACCGGCTGGTGGATACCGTCCCCATTGTCAAGGTCGAGTGGTGAGAAATTCGTCTTCGGACGAAAAGCCTTGTTGGTTTTGGCGACTTGCATTTGAAGGCAAAGGAGTTATATTATAGAACATTACCACCAATCTATTCGATTTTCAGGGGGCGAAACGGTCTCGACTGGAAAGGCAGAGGGTGGGTTGCATGCGGAGGATGATCGTTGGCCTCCTTAATCATCGGTCAAAAAAGTAACTGCGAACAACCAGTACGCACTCGCGGCTTAGTCCCGCGACGTCCCGCCCGG
>JAFYIW010000272.1 GCA_017538465.1 Victivallales bacterium | reverse complement strand
TGAAGCCACTTTTTGAAGCGCCGTGCGCCTTGGAGGAACTGCTCCGGCGTGGCCGGCTTGGCGTAGTCCAGCTCCGGATAGCTGCACCATGGTACGGGATGCAGGACGCGCGGCGAGGGGTCCCAGCCCATCGCGAAATGCGGCACGATGGGCTTTCCCTGGGCGATGCGGTATTCGTTTTGTTTGCACAACTCCTCCACGAGCTTCTCCCACGTGGCCCCCTCGGGACATCCGGCGTAGTCCGAAAGCGCATCCACCTTCGCCAGCTGCTCGGCGGAGGTCTCCCAGTGTTCCATCAGCACCGCGTATGGCGAGGCCTGTCCGGCCTCCTGGCAGAGCCTCTGGAGGCGCTCCAGCAGGGGCTCCCAGGCTCCCGGGAAAAGATAGACCAGCGGTCTTCCGTCCACTTTCTCGTAATATGACTCCTGCATGGTCTTGAGCAGAGCCGTCAATTCGGTGTCGGAGTAAGGATGGCTGGTAATGAGAATCGCGCACAGGCCAATCTGGTCCTTGAGGTCGCTGGCCAGGTGCAGCAGCCGTGCCTTGGTCAATTCCTGAAGGTGCCCGTCGGCGGTCTTGGCCTCGGTGTCAGTCACGTGCCCCTCCGGGGGCGTGCGGTCATACCAGCAGTATGCGAAGTAGTCGATGCCGGCGTCGATGGCATAACGCAGCTCTGCGTCAAAGTCCGCCTGCATGCGGTCAGGGACCTCAATGGTGTCGGGCGAGGTCTCGATGGCGAAGTATGGCGTGCGGTCGCGGAATTGGCGCGGCCCCAGCGTGCGGCTCAGGTAGGAGCCGAAGAAGGTATTGGAGGGCAGTCCGCAGTCCCAGTTGATCACGCCCACCCGGCGGATGCGGGATTTTTCAGATGAAATGCAGTTATCCATAATGCGCAGTGGTTATTCGATGATGTGAAGTTCGCCGAAGAGGGAGGAGTCCTTGCCGCCGCAGATGCCGGGCGTCCATTCCAGCCAGCCGCGGAGGCCATTGTCATCATTGTCGTTGAAGGTGAAGGAGAAGAAGAAAATCTCGCCGGGACTCGGCGTGGCCATGAGCAAGGCGCTCCAGGGAATCGCGGCACAGTAATGGGTCTGGCTCCCCTCGCGTTTCACGCTGACCGGCGTGTTGTCGAGGATACCCTGTCGCGGACCGCCCATCCACTGGTAGGCAAAGGCGAAGCCATTCTCGGTGAGAGCGAGGCCGATTTCGCGCTCGAGACCATCATAGCCGTGAGTGAGATTCGCATTGTCGGGGCGCAACGCAATCTGCACGCAGTCGCCGTTCCAGAGTTTCTCGCCGGCGACCTTCTGGACATGGGCGTCGTCCGTGACTTCGGCCTGGACGTACAGGTACTGGTCGTCCCAGAAGCAGCGGAGCCGCCCGGAACAGTCGTCGTTCCCGCGATAATCGGCAATCTTGACGCATTTGGGTGTGCGCTCGCCGACCTCAGCCCAACCGGAGTTCGTTGGCCACGCCGCCGGGTTTTGCACGTCAATGGGCTGCGCGGCACGACGGGCGGTCAACTGCGGACGGGCCGGCTGGACGGCAAGGGGACGGCTCTGCCGGCTGGCGATGACCTCGGCAGTGAGGCTGGCAGTCTCCACCGGGGCGTCCTCCGGCACGGCGACGCGCACGTGGACGAATTTCGGGCGCCCGACCTCCAACTGCTCATAGTGGATGATGCGCGAGGGTTCGACTGCCCAGGACTCCGGGAAATTCAGTCGCACGACGCCGCTGGCCGGCGCGGCCTGGAAATTCTGGATGGTCATCTCCAGCAGGAAGCTCTTGCCCGCACGAATCTCCGGGACCTCGCCCAAAGTGATTTCCACGGGATTGACCGTCTGACACCACACCGGCATGCGCCACGACAGCTTGCCGCGGCGCAGTTCGCAGTAAATCAGCGATGCCGACGTGTCATCCAAGCGTACCTGCGCGGTGTGGAGCGGGCCGCGTTCGACAGAGGCGCACTGACCGTCTGGCAGGACCACCTGGCATTTGCTGTCGGGTTTGCCGAAGACATAGTAACTGAACTCGGCGGGGGCACCGGGAATGACATGGAGGATTTCTGGCACCTTGAAGGCCGTCACTCCGTATTCGGTGCGGAGGAGGAACTCCGCCGCCGCGTTGCGCAATTCGGGCGCGGCTTTGTCGTCAAAGGCGAGCGTTTCTGCTCGTTTCTGTGCGTTTTTGAGCATTTTCTTGTCGGCGGGAGTGAAGGTCACGAGACAGACCTCGCCGGGTTCCAGGGCAAAGTCATGGGAGAATTTTCCCTCGACCACGCAGAGCGGAGCAGTGCCGGTGTCGGTGAGACGTTCGGCGAGGAAGGCGGTGCGGCTGTTCTGCCCTGAGAGTGCCATCAGGTCAGTCGGTTGGAGTTCAATCCGCCCAACTTCCTGCGAGAGGTTGCCGATGGCGAGGAGAAGCCGTCCGTCAGGGGCCTTCCACCAGTATCCCTGGACGGTCCGGAGGGTGGCGGCGTGCGGTGCTTTGTGGCGCCAGATCACGGTGACCTGGCCGGGGTCGTTAGTGGACTTCGCCTCGCCGAGGAGTTCGCCTTCTCGGAAGAACTCCTTGGCGGCCTGCTGGAGGTGCCCGAGATAGGCATCGTAGGCGAAGTGCTCGCGGTGTGCGTCGTTGGCCATCCATTCGTCGTTCCATCCAGGCTGCCCTCCCCAGAGGAAATCACGGCACTGGCCGGCGCGGAAGGCCGCGAGGTCGTCACGTGGATGGTTCACGCTGGAGAAGTAAATGGTATAGCCGGAATAAACGGCGGCAAGGGATGGGACCTCCTCCTGGAAGCGTTCCGAACAGATGAGGTTGCCGTCGATGTTGTCCATATAGGGTTCGGCGCTATGTTCCATGGTGAGGAAGACGCCTTTCGAGGCGGCCATCTTCTTGATTGGCGTCAGCAGTGCGCGGTATCCGTCCACCCAGTGGGTGCCTCCTCCGAGGGGATGTCCGTGGGATGGGTTGAAGCAGAGTTCGGGGGAGGCGCAGCCGATTTGGTCGAGGTAGATGCCGCTGACATGGCATTCGTCCATCAGCGTGGTGCAAATTTCCGCGATTTTCTGCTGCCAGAGTTTGGTGTATGGACACATCGGGGTAAGGTAACGCCCGGAACCGTAGGTCTCCTTGGCGATTTCGCCGTGTTCGGGCAAGGCGGCGGCGGCGCGTACCTCGTCATTGAAGGACGGTATGTCCACATCCCAGAGCCGTGCGTTGATGTAGGGCATCATCAGCATCCCCTGGGCGGTCAGGCGCTGGACATTTTCGGCAAACTTCTCCTTGGCGGGGAAGTATTCGGGGTAGGAGTTGTCAAAGGGAATCTGGTGCCAGCAGTACCAATGGAGGGCGAAACCGGGGCGGCGCCCGATGCGGCTGTGGAGTTCCTCCATCATGGAAGCAATCACGTCGGTTGATTTGCTGTGGCTGTTCAGACGTTGCCAGAAGGAGGCATCCACGAGCGCGCGTGGATAGTCGGGACGAGTGGCGATGGGCCCCTTGGCAGTCCAGGGCGTCTCGGAGATGGCCCATTTGCGGTAGCGCTTGGCGGCCTGCCACCAGTCGCCGCGATAGGCTGCCACGCAGAACGCAAAGTCATCGGCATTGCCGGAGCCGGGCTGCGAGGCATTCTCCGCATGGACGCGGAAACTGACTTCCTGGGTGCTGGAGACCTTCAGGCGCTTCGGGCGTGCGCCGGGGTCGTGCGCGGCGATGTACAGTCCCGCGTCGCCCTGGTTGAAGGCCATGAACTGCATGGGGCATTTGTAGGTCGGGTAGGTCTGCTCGACAGACCGGAACGAATTGCGGTAGAGCCGGTGCCCCCAGTTGTGGTCCGGCAGCAACGCGTCGCCCTGTCCGGGATGGATGACCTGAGCGAGGATGGGGTACTGCGTCTCCGCCAGCCCCCATTGCGTACTGCGGTTGGTGACCTGGATGCGCCAGTAACTCGCGGCTTCCGCCGCGAGCACAGAACCCTTCGCCGCGAGCGCAGAACCCTTCGCCGCGTGCGCAGACCCTTTTGCCGCGAGCACGGAACACCTCACATCCACTACGCCGGGTTCGCCGGGAAGATCCAACCCGTGCCATTCGAAGACAAGGCCTTCACTCGCGTCTTTCGCCACGAGCACAGGACACTTTGCAGAGTCGGAACTCAACCACACGGTGTCGATGAAGTCGGGTTGGTCGCTTTCCTGCTGGCGGACTGCGTATGGTTTTTTGAAGGCGAGATTCCAGAGCGGGGTCGGGGTCGTCTGCGAGAAGACAAAGCGCACGGGCTGGTCACCCAGCAGGTGTTCGATGCCACGACACCCAAAGCCCTCCTCCGCTCCTGCAAAATAGATTTTCATTCCATTGCAGTCCAGTATAATTTCGCCAATGTCTTCCGGCGTTTCAGCAAGGGGTTCCGTTGCCTGGATGGTAACGGTCGGACGGGCGGAGCCCAGCCAGCGGGAGTACCATCCCACGTCAGCCCTCGCCGGTCCGAAGTAGAGTAGCGCTTCTTGGTGCCGCTCAGTCTCGCCGACCGGGAAACCGAGGTTCTGCGCGGCGAGGTTATAGGGGAAGCCGTGCTTGCCGCGGTCATAGCCGCCGCCTTTAGTCCCCCCGACGCCGAAGGCGCCCTGCGTCGTCGCGTAGATTCCCCACTGGCTGAAGGAGAAACTACGCGGCTCGGCATCGGCCTCGCCAGTCTGGGTGGTCTCCGACGGTTCACCACAATGGATGATGGTATAGAAGCGGTCATAATGACAGGTCTGGAGAAAATGCGCCTCGCTCCACGCTTGGCTGGCATCCTCGCGCGTGATGACACGACGCACTTCAACCACCGGAGAAGAGGGCGAATAGACATACTGATAGACGGCGAGGGGATTCCCTGGCGCCGGAGTGCCGTCGTCGGCCACAAAATGCACTCGGCTCTCCACGACCACGCGTTGCGGAGTGTTCAGAAGTGCCTCGCAGGTGGCCTCAAGGTCATTCTTCGCCCAGAAAAGACCGAGTTCACGATGGTAAAGACGGTCGAAGAACTGGATTCTGGAGTCGGTGTAGCCGCTCTCGCGGTATTGGATGTCCTGCGGAAAACCGCCATTGCCACGAAGGGGATGCCGAACCTGGAAATAGCTGTTGCGGATGGTGATGAAGCCGCCTTGCACCTGGCAGGACAATTCACCTGAAGGACTCGCGGCTTTCGCCGCGGGCACAGAACCCTCCGCCGCGAGCACAGAACCCTTCGCCACGGGCACGGAACTACCCAGGCGGAAAATGCGGCGGCGGCCGGGGGCGGTCTCGCCGTCAAGTATCCAGCAGAGACGGGGGACTTTTCCCGTGGTGTCCACCGCAAATTCCACGGCCGCCCCTCCATCCTCCGTAAGGCAGACCCCATCTTGCACGAAGGCCAGCTGCTCGGTAGTCAGCTCCACCGAGACCGGATGCAGGAAGAGCGCCTGGCCGCCATTCCGGACCGTGATGACATAGTCCGCCCAACTTGGCAAAACCATGCAGACAAGCAATAAAATTACAACTAAGTTGTTTTTTCTAAAGTTATTCATCTATTCATCATTTGACGGGGTGAGTTGCAGCAACTTGGCGTGATAGCCGGGGACAGGCACCGTGATGAGGTTCCCTTCGGCGACGGGCAGAACCTCGCCGGTCTCGGCATCGGTGACGACGAATTTGCCCGGCAGGACAAATTGCCCTTCGGCATCTTCTTCGCCCAGATTTCCGACGAGCAGCAGCGCCTCGCCGTCGGGGCGCAGGACGTAGGTACAGCGGACCTTTTCGGTAAGTTGGCGGACGGGGTTGGCGTCATCCCAGCAGGGGAAGACCTGCGTTTCGGGGTTGCCGTAGCCGAACTCGAAGACCTTGTCGCGCAGGGTAAAGTAGCGTTCAATTCGGAAGAGTCCGGAGTCATGCTGGGAGAGCAGCCCGTAGGCGTAGCAGAGCGCCATCAGGCTCTCGGTGGCGGCCTCGCCGTTGGAGCCGCTGGAGTTCATCAGCACCATGGGCGTGGCGCCAGTTTGGGTGCCCAAGGTGTTGGTGACGATGTAGGCATTGGAGAAGCGCTCTGGGAAGGGACGGTCGCCGAAATTCATCTCCCAGTCGAGGGCGTGGGAGGCCAGCGAGAGCCAGGGCACCACATTGCAGTCCGTCTCGTGGATCATCAGCATCGGTCTGCCATTCAGCATAAAGCCCTCTTCGTAGGAGACGGTGGCGGCGCGCCGAATCAGCTCGCGGATCTTGAAGAATGGCCAGTATGCGCCGGTGTCCTCGCCGTAGGGATTGAGGGCGTAGTCGATCCAGCAGGAGTCGTAGAGGTTGTCCAGGTAGAGTCCCCAGAAGCCCCACTTCATCATGCGCAGGGAGTTCCAGAGCAGGAAGTCGCAGTAGTTTGCGTCGGCGTGGCAGCTGTATTCGTCGCGGTAGCTCTTGGAAGGCCGCCATTCTCCGCCAAACCACTCGTCCACGAACATGTCTCGTTCGGGCCAGCTGGGACAGCACGCGCGGGGATTCATGTAAACCAAGTTGATCTGGGTGTTCCTCCAGAAGCGGCAGGCCTGATACATACGGGTCGCCAAGTCATCGCCGGGCTCCGTCTCGCCCTTGTTCCAGATGCTGAAGTTCTCCTCGGTGAGGTGGTTCTTCGTGAGGTATTCGCGGGCGAAGGCCTTGACCTCCTCTTCGGTCTCCCACTGGTTCTTCGTGAGATACTCGATGAAGGACCAGTCGTCGTTGGGCACCTGGCAGATGCCGTCATCCACCCGCATGCACAGGAAGCGCGCGTAGTTGTTGAGGCCGGTCATGAAGC
>JAFYIW010000271.1 GCA_017538465.1 Victivallales bacterium | reverse complement strand
AGGATGTCGGAAAACAGCACGACACCCAGAACTATTCGCTGGACCGGATGTATCCCTTGGCTTCGCTCGCCGGCAATCCCGAACGCAAGCTGAAGATTCTCCACGTCGCCGGCACCAAAGGCAAAGGCTCCACTTCGTTTTATCTGACCGCCCTGCTCAATGCCGCGGGAAAATCCTGCGGCGTCTTCACCAGTCCGCATCTCCTCACCGTGCGCGAACGCTTCCAGGTGAACAACCAATTCCTTTCCTACGAAACTCTGGAGGCCGCCGCCATCCCGCTCTGCCAACGCATCAAAGCCGCCGGACTCAAGCCGTCGCTCTTTGAGATTTTCACCGTGATGGCACTGCAACTCTTCGCTCAAGGCGGTCTGGAATACGCAGTGCTCGAAACCGGCATCGGAGGACTGCTTGACGCCACGAACTATGTCCCCGACAAAGTCGCCACCGTCATCACTCCTCTAAGCTACGACCATACGGCCCTGCTGGGAAACACCATCGAGGAAATCGCCACGCAGAAGGCGGGGATTCTGCGAACCGGCGTGCCGCTGATTCTCGCGCCACAGCCTTTCCCCGCCGCCGAAACGACCGTCCTGGAATGCGCCGAAAAACTCGGGTGCCCCGTCTTCACGGATTTCAATAATATTGATATAACTAATTATTCATTAAATATTTCTGTGCCATTTTTACAAGACAACCTCCGCGTGGCCCTGCGCACGATGGAGGTCTTGGGACTAACACCCGACCCAATGCGTTTCCATTCGCCCACTCTTCCGGCACGCTTCCAAGTACTGCGGGACGACCCGCCGATCATCCTGGACGCCGCGCACAACGGCGACAGCGCTCGCCAACTCGCCCGCGCCATCGCCGCACGGTATCCCAGGCGACATTTCGTGTGCGTCCTCGGCTGTGTCCCCGGGAAAGACCTCCAAGGCATCATTGTCGGCCTTAAGGAAATGGATGCCGAATTCATCCTCACCAATCCCGACACCCCCCGTGGCTCGGCGCTGCCCCAGCTTGTGGAGGCTGCGCGGGAGAATGAATTGAAAATCCGGAGTATTCAAGAACACATTTCCTCGCGGGACGACCTGCCCGCAGCCACCCCCCTGCTCTTCACGGGCTCCTTCTTCACCGCCCTCATCGGCGCCAAACTATTCCAGTGAATCCCCCCTAGCAGGGGGTTAATTTGAATCTTGCGCGGAAAAGAGAGAAAATTCAATTAACAACCTGCTAGTATGGACCAGCTTCGTCCGGCTGGGAAGATTCCTCGCACACGCCCGTGCGCGGGCACCGCAGAAGCACTATATTAAAGAAAATTTTCTTTCCCACAAAAATAAGCGGAGTTCAATCATGCAAGCAGCCTTCATGGCTCAGCGCTTTCAGGTCGCGGGACGCCTCGTCACCGTGGATGCCACTGGTTCCGGCAATGTCAACGAAACCTTCCAGGCCATCTTCCGCACGGTATATAGCGAAGAGCGCTTCTTCCTTCAACGCATCAGCCCGAATGTCTTTAAGGAACCGGAGCGCGTGATGGAGAATATGCTCTACGTGACCTCCTTCGTGCACCAGCGCCTGGAGGACGAGGGCAGTTTCTCCGACCGCATCTGGCAATTGCCACGCATCATCCCCGCCAAGGACGGCAAATATTTCACCATCGATGGCGATGGCTACTATTGGCGCGCCATCACCGCCATCGCCTCCGCCAGTTCCTACAACTCCATCCAGAGTCCCGAACACGCCTACGAGATTGGTGCGGTGCTGGGGCATTTCCACCGCATCTTCTCCGAACTGGACGTCAACCACCTTTACGACACTCTCCCTGGCTTCCACATCACCCCCCAGTATCTGGCGCAACTTGACCAGGTGCTTCAGACCACCGAGGCAAAAGAGCGCCTGGCCAGCTCTGCCGTGGCCGGCAATGTGCTCAAATTCATCGACCGCCACCGTGACTCCATCTCCGTTCTCGAAGATGCCAAGGCCCGCGGCGAACTGATTCTGCGTCCGATCCATGGCGATCCCAAGACCGCCAACATCATGATTGACGACGCGACAGGCAAGGGCACCAGCATCATCGATTTGGACACCGTGAAACCCGGCCTTATCCACTACGACCTGGGCGACTGCCTGCGCTCCTGCTGCAACCCCGCCGGCGAAGACACCACCGAACTCTCCAATGTCTTCTTCGACAGCGATCTCTGCGAGGCGGTCCTCTTGGGCTACAAGGAGCACTCCAGAAATTTCCTCACCGATGCGGACAAGGAGTATCTCTACGACGCCATCCACCTCATCACCCTGGAGTTGGCCATCCGCTTCTTCACGGACTACCTTGCAGGGGATGTCTATTTCAAGATCCGTCATGCGGGCCAGAACCTTGAACGCGCCCGAGTACAAATCAAACTCTGCCAGTCCATCGAGGCAAGACGCCCCCAAATCAAACGCCTCGCCGAGGCGCTGTGATTCCCACGCCAGACGGCAGACGACGGACGTCTGGCTTTTAACCTCTAACCTCTAACCTCCAACCTCCAACCTTTTATGGATTCCGTTAAAATTGGCATCATCGGCATCGGCAACATGGGTTCAATGCACGCCAAGTGGCTCAAGGACGTGCCAGGTGCAGAACTCACCGCCGTCTGTGACATCAATCCCGAGGCTTTCAAGCGTCTAGGCGACGACCTTCGTGCAAAAGTCCAGTGCTTCAACACCCCAGAGGAATTCTTCGCCAAATCTGGTTGCGAGCTGGTGCAGATCTGCGTGCCGCACTATGCCCACCCCGACCTAGCCATTGCCGCAATGAAGGCCGGAATGCACTTCATTCTGGAGAAGCCCATCTGTGTCCACAAGGCCGAGGCCGAACGTCTGCTCGCAGAGTGCAAAAAATACCCCAACCTGGTCAAGAGCGCGATGTTCAACCAGCGTACCCGCGACGCACACGTCAAAATCAAGGAGCTGCTGGACTCCGGAGAACTCGGCGAAATCCGCCGTGTGACCTGGATCATCACCGACTGGTTCCGCACTCAGCAGTATTACGACTCCGGAGACTGGCGTGCCTCCTGGCGTGGCGAAGGCGGCGGCGTGCTCACCAACCAGTGCCCCCATCAGCTCGACCTCCTGCAGTGGTTCTTCGGCATGCCCAAACTCGTTGATGCGCACATCTTCCTAGGCAAATACCACAACATCGAAGTCGAGGACGAAGTCAACGCCTACCTCGAATATCCCAATGGCGCCACTGGAAACTTCATCACCACCACGGGCGAGGCCGTCGGGGCCAACCGCTTTGAGGCCGTCGGAGAACACGGCCGACTGGTCTTCGAGAATGACAAGCTGACCTTCTATCGGCATCGTGAGTCCACCACCGATTTCATCAAGAACGCCAAGGTCGGCTTCGGCAATCCCTATACCTGGACTTGCGAACTGCCCTACGCCCCCGACAATGCGGGCTTGTGCCAGCATATGCGGATCGTCAAGAATGTCATCGATGTCATCCGCAACGGGGCCAAGCTCATTGCGCCGGTCGAGGAAGGCATTCGTGGTCTGGAACTGGCCAATGCGATGATGCTCTCGGGTTTCCTCAAGCAGCCCGTCGAACTGCCCATCGACTCCAAGGTCTATGCCGAAAAGCTGGAGAAACTTATCGCCACCAGCCGCTACACCAAGAAACCTGTCACCACCACTGGCAACGCCGCTGGCTTCGGCAACTCCTTCTAAACAAGAGGGGTTGTCCCTGAGGCAAAGGACAGAAAAGACCGAAAGGACAAGCTACTGGCCGTGAATGCCATGGCCCAGTTTCGCATCCTTTTTATCTTTCTGTCCTTTTCCGTTTTTTGACTCCAAAACCATCTTCTCCCATGCCTGCTTCCCATCCCTGGTTTGATTCCACCCGCCCCTTCGCCGAACGCATCAAGCTTCTGATTCGTGCACTCACGCCACAGGAGAAATGCGCACAATTGTCCTTTGCCGCGCCAGCGGTGCCCCGTCTGGGACTGGCGGCATACAACTGGTGGAATGAAGCCCTGCACGGCGTGGCACGGGCAGGGAAAGCGACCGTCTTCCCGCAGGCCATCGGCCTGGCCGCCACTTTTGATACTCCACTGGTGAAACGCATTGGCCACGCCATCGCGCTGGAAGGCCGTGCCAAATACCACGATGCCCTTCGCCGTGGCCAGGCTGGACGTCAATACCTCGGTCTGACCTTCTGGTCTCCCAACATCAATATCTTCCGTGACCCCCGCTGGGGACGCGGACAGGAGACTTACGGCGAAGACCCCTGCCTCACCGCCGAAATCGGTGCGGCATTCGTGGAAGGCATCCAGGGAGACCACCCCAAATCTCTCCTTGCGGCCGCCTGCGCCAAGCACTTCTGGGGACACAGCGGCCCCGAAGCCAAACGCCATGGCTTCAATGCCCAAATTGCTCCCTATGATGCAGAGGCGACCTACCTGCCGCATTTCCGCCATCTGGTGAAGCACGCCAAAGTCGCTGGCGTGATGGGCGCCTACAACCGAATCAACGGCGAAGGCAGCTGCGCATCTGCGAAATACATCCAGGACCTCCTGCGCGGAGAGTGGAAATTCCCTGGCTACTTTACCTCCGACTGCGGAGCCCTCTGCGACCTCTTCATCCATCACGGCCTCGCCAAGGACATGACCCACGCCGCCGCCCTCGCCCTCAAGGCTGGTTGCGATCTCAACTGCGGTGAAGCCTACAGCAAACTCCCGGAGGCTCTGAAAAAAAGACTCATCACGGAGGCCGACCTGGACGCCGCATTGCAGCACATCTTCACCATTCGCTTCCGCTTGGGCGAATTTGACGACCCCGCACTCGTGCCTGGCGCCGACACGCCACCAAAAGTCGTCTCGTGTCCCGCCCACCATCGCCTCGCGCTTCAGGCCGCACTTCACTCCGCCGTGTTGCTCTCCAACCCCAGGCATTTCCTGCCGCTGGACGCCCGCAAACTCTCCTGTGTGACCATCGCCGGCCCCAATGCCGCCAGATTCTCCGCTCTTTGGGGTAATTACCACGGCCTCTCTGCGCATTTTGACACCCCGCTGGAGGCCCTCACTCGAAAGCTCCTGCCTGGAACCGCCATCAACTATACTGGCCATGAGGAAAATGAACGCCCTGACCCACTGACTGGCCATCCCGAAGTCGTTTTCTATTTCGGCGGCCTCAACGGAACCCTCGAAGGCGAGGAGGGTTCAGCCGCCCAAAGTCTCTGTGGCGACCGGGGCAGTCTCGGGCGTCCCCAAGAACAGCGCACCGAATTGGACATCCTCTATGCGCGTGGCGCCAAAGTCGTGCTCGTGGCCATCTCTGGAAGCCCCCTTGACCTTGCTCACGATTGCAAGAAGGCCGCCGCCGTGCTGTTCGTGCCCTACCCTGGCGATGCCGGTGGCGAGGCGATTGCACGACTGCTCCTCGGCGAAGACACCCCCTCTGGCCGCCTCCCGATGACCTT
>JAFYIW010000270.1 GCA_017538465.1 Victivallales bacterium | reverse complement strand
GTACGTGTGCGGGGCGCTGGCGCGGGGTAGGTTGGCAGTCGCGCCTCCGGCGCGGCATAAAAAGACCACCGTGGTTCCTAAAAGCCGCAGTGCAATCGCGCAACAAACAGATACTATAAAGTGAAAAGCATGGACAGTGGTGAAATAGGGGTTAAATTATCGTAGTTTCTACCTTAAAAACCCCCACTGGATACTTCCATGAGTCAGCGATCCCGTTTTTCCCTGCCGTCATTGATATTATGCGCCTTTCTTGCGCTTCCCGCCCAGGCCGCCTTCCAGATCATCCGTCCATCCAACGGCGCGACGGTTTCTTCGCTGAAGCCGATGCAACGTGCATTGGCGATGATGACAGAGGAACAACTGGATGTGTTTCTCACTCAGGAGATGGTGGAGCGAATGGCGGATGTCACGACGTATCCCGCCGGCGTTGACGTGGAATGGGAGGCGGCCGACCAGGCGCCTGGTGGCTATGTGGTTCGAGTGGCGGACAATGCCGAGATGGACGGAGCCCGGAATCGCATAGTCCAGGACGATTCAATCACGCTTTTCAATCTGGAGATCGGCAAGACTTACTACCTTCAGGTGGGTGCCCTGGGCGAAGCGAATGCGGATGGCGAAAGCGAGGTATTGCAGACCACTGCCATGCACTCCTTCACGGTGGAGAATCTGGCTCCCCGCGTGATGAATGTCCCCGGCGTGCCCAATGTCCGCGACCTGGGCGGACGAGTTGGTCTGGAAGGACGGGTGATTCCGCAGGGGATGATTTTCCGCTCGGCGGCGTTTAATGACAATTCTCCTGACGGCAAGCGGAAAGGCGCCACGCGAGTGACGGAGGAGAACCACTCCATCATTCTGCATGAAATGAAACTCAAGACGGAAATCGACTTGCGGTGGGATCGTGAGCTGGCGGGAATGGACTCGTCGCCGGCGGGTCCTGAAGTGAACTACATAAGCATCCCCTCCACACTCTATGCTGGGCTGTTCACGCAGCAGGGCTACGAGAACTACCAGAAGCTCTTCCCTGTTTTCGCCAAGGCGGAGAACTACCCCATCGACTTCCACTGCATCCTCGGCGCCGACCGCACTGGCTCGCTGGCGGTGGTGCTCCTGGCCGTCCTGGGCGTCTCCCGCGAGGAGATCATCCGCGACTACTGCTTCACCAGCCTCTATGCGTCATTCCTCCGTCCGCCCCGCAATATCCGCTCGGTCCTGGACGGGTTGGCCCAATGCGGTCAGCCGGGCGACACGCTCTCCGACCAGGCGATGCGCTTCCTTCTGCGTTGCGGAGTCCGCAGCGGCGAAATCTACGACTTCCTGACCATCGTACTGGGCGAGGGGCTGGCGATGCCCAAGGTGCTGGCGGAGGCGCGGATCACCGAAGAGATCCACGACCATTTCAGCCAGCCGCTGCAGGGACTGTCCGTCAAGCCATATATCGTTCGGCGGGAGACGATGTTGCAGGCTGGAAAGGAGGTCTCCTGGGAATTGCCCGTGTGGCAGGAAAGCCTGCTGGTGGCCAGCGGCTCCAATGGCCAGGGGGCGGGCTATCTGCTGCTGCGGAATGCCACGCCGGCCACCACCACCGTCGCCTTGGAGGCGGACCGCGCCGTGCTGACGGCTTCTGGATATTTTGTGGTGGCTCCCATGCGGCGCCTGAGCTATCGCGCCCCGGATGGCAATCTGCCCTGGACGCCGGAGCAGCTCAACGACTTCCATATCGTCCTGGAGCCCTCGGAAGAACTGCTCCTCGTGGTGCAGCCCTCCGCCATGCTGGACGCGGACAGCTACCAGATCGTCCGCTGGCAGGAGCTCTCATTCACTCCTCGCTTTGCCGAAGTCCCCGCCGCCCCGGCGCCCGCTGTGGATGGACTTCTGGACGATGCGACCTGGCAGGGGCTGGCGCCCCTGGCAATGACCAATATCGACGGAACCGGCGCGGATAATGCGCCGTTGGTCTGGCTGCGCACGAATGACGCGCACGACACCCTCTATCTCGCCGCAAAATTGCAGGACGCCACGCCGTGCGCCGAAGCCCATGCGGAGCGCGACGCCTCGCTCTGGAACGAGGACTCCATCGAGATCTTCCTCTCCAGCCACGGGGAGGCCATGACCTACCAGCTGATTCTGAATGCGGGAAACGCGATTTGGGATGGCATTTCCGGTGACAACGGCGGCGGCTGGACGGCGGAATGCCAGTTCAAGAGCGCGAAGACCGCTGACGGCTGGACCATCGAGGCCGTCATTCCACTGGCGCAATTCGATTTCGCGGGAGCACTGGAACTCAATGTCTGCGCGAATGACAACCCAGACGGCGTACATTATAATCTCTTCCTCACCCAGGGGAATTTCCACTCCAGGGCCGCCCTCTCGCCGGTGCTCTGGAAATAAGTCTAGAGCACGGCGCCTGGCGGCGGCGCGGCGGCGTGTTGCTGGAGCGTCTCTAGAATGCGTTTGGCGGTCTTGACGCCTAGTCCGGGAACCTTGGCGGCCAACTGCGTGGCGGACATCTTCAGGATGCGCTTGATGGAGCCGCATTGCTTCAGGATTTCCGCCTGACGCACTTCGCCCACGCCGGGGATTTCGCCCAGCACGGACTCGCGGATGCGCTCGATGCGGAGTTTCCGGTTGTAGCCATTCGCCCAGCGGTGGGACTCGTCGCGGATGGCCTGAAGCAGCCGCAGGCCGGGATTCTCGCGCTCCAGATATAGCGGTTCGGGGCGGTCAGGGAAGATCACCAGCTCATGCTGTTTGGCAAGTCCGACCATCGGGACTTTTCCGTAGATGCCGAGCTGCTCGAAGACCTCCCGTCCGGCGTGGACCTGCGGAAGTCCGCCATCCAGCACCACGAGTTTGGGCAGCGGGAGTTTTTCGCGCAAAAGCCGTCCATAGCGTCGGGCAAGGACTTCCCGCATGAAGGCGGTGTCGTCGGTCGCCTCGGGATTGCGGATGCGGTATCGGCGATATTCATTGGTGCAGGGATGTCCGTCCCGAAACAACACCATCGAGCCGACGGCGAGGGTTCCGGAGATGTTGGACATGTCGAAGCACTCCATGTAGTCGGGGCGCTCGGAGAGCTCCAGGGCCTGCTGGAGCGCGTCCATGCCGGCGACATTCGCCTCGAAGTTGGAGCGTCTGGCGATGGTTTGATTGATGAAGCGCCGCGTCGGCTCCAGGATGGTCTTGATGTGCTCCATCATATCCCTCACTTTGGCGGCCTGTTCGAAATCCAGTCTGCCGGCGGCCGCCTTCATCTGCTCGTTGAGCTCCTTGAGCAATTCGTGCGCGGCTTCCTCGCCTTTCAGGACGGATAGGGCCTGGTCAAAGCGCGCGCGGTATTCCTCGGGGGTGATTTTCCCCAGGCAGGGCGCCGTGCAATCCCGAATCGTCTGTTCCAGACAATGCTGACGCGTTTCGGCGGTGGGTTCCGGACAGTCACAACTGCGCAGGCCGTGGCGGACTTCAAGATATCGGATGGTCTCGCGCAGGGAGGCCGCGTGGGGGAAGGGGCCGAAATAGAGGCAGGAGTCGTCCTTGCGAATGCGGGCGAAGGTGAAGCGCGGGAAAGTCTCACGGAGGTCGGCGCAGACCAGGAGGTAGCGCTTGTCGTCCCTCAGC
>JAFYIW010000269.1 GCA_017538465.1 Victivallales bacterium | reverse complement strand
CAGACTGCAGGGCGCCACCCCTAATGTAACACAGGGGCTGGAGCATCAGCCCATTCCGTTTTGCTCAAAACGCGCGGAATGGATCCGTGAAAACGGGCAACACTTTTAACATAGCAACTCCCTCTTTCGCCTCCAGATTTGCTCGCCAAGTTAACGATATAATTCCCATTTTGAATTTCCGCATAAAACAGGGGAGATTTGCGCGTCTTACGGCGGGGCGGCTACTCCAGGCGGAAGACCGCGGTCTCGCCGCATTGCAGGTGAAGGGGGATTTCCACGGCCTCGAAGGCCGGGGCGGAGGGGAACAACGGGATGACTTGTTGTCGCCGTGGCAATTTCAGATGTTGGGCGCCTGAGGTCCTCGCGTGCAGAGCAATCAGGTTCTGCGAGACATAGACCGCGTGCCCCTCGTCGTTGTAGCAGTGGATGCCGTGCGAAACGCAGAAGTCGCGGACGGGGCGCGGGTCCTCGGAGCAATGCCCTTCGGCGAACTCCAGGTAGGGAACACCGTGGTCATCGCACCATTTCTGCGCGGCGCGGACGCCATCGGTCGGTGAAGGCACAATGAAGCCCACCATGCGGTAGCGGTCAGCCACCTCGTGGAAGTCCGCGAGTTCATAGAGGTCCCAGGGGATGCCGGAGTGCAGAAGCGCCATCCGTGCAGCGTGGGGAGCGTCCGGACGATGGAGGGGGTCGTCGAAATTGGCGTAGCACCTTTCGTCAAGGAACGCCGCGCACCGCGCCACCCCAGAACGCTTATTTTTATTCATAAATACTTGTAATTCAATAAGATATAACTTTAATTCCGCCATTATTCTGGGGCTGTCGAACCAGCCTCCCCACATGTCGAACCACCAGGAGCCGACGCCGAGGGCGACTTGCTGGGCGAAGTTCATCCGCAGGGCATTGAGGGTGGCCTGTTCGGAAGGCAATGGCTGCCAGATGGGTTCGGTGTAGGCGTCAGGTGGACAGGATTCCGGGAGGGCGTCATGGAAGAGTCCGGCGAGATGGGTTCGGGTGTCGAACTCGAAGAAATAGAGTTTGCCGTGATGTTGGATGGAGGCGATGGTGGTCATCGTGGGCCAGCCCGATTCGGGCTTGAGGCGCGCCGAATAGGAGGCCGGCGAGCAGAGGAAGTCGATGTCGGGGCATCGCAGGATGCGTGAGAGCGCATGGTGGATGCTCGCCCAGAAGGGGCACTCCAGGAGGTATCCGTAGAAAGTCCCGACCACCAGCCGATGGTCGGTCAGTTCCTTGACGGTGTGCGCCAACTCCATCACGGCCTCGGCATTGGAGACGTTGAGAAAATGGCGGTATGCCTCCGGCGACTGGTCGTCCGGCGAGACCAGCGCGAAGGCCTGTCGCGAAGCGGGGCCCTGACCACCCGCCAGGTCGGTGGAGAGCCATTCCTCAGTATTGCCACCGGCGACTTGCCAGCCGACGAGATGCTCTAGAAAAGGCGACTTCTTCACGTGTGCAAAGAATTGCCGTAGAAAGTCCTTGGTCGCTTCTCGCCAGACACGTGAGGCGACACAGAAGCGCCGAGGGCCGCCACGGAAGCCGATGTCATTGCATTCTTCGGGGTGCTCCTCCTCCCACCAGGCGGGCGGCGAGACATTGAGGCGCGGAAAAATCAACGCGTCAGGAACCGCATCAAGAATGCGTTGGATGGCCTCGTCAAAATACTCAAAATGCGCCTCGCCTTTGACCTCGAAGATGCCGTGGCGCATCGCGGCGGCGCGGTTCAGGGCGTTGATGGGGCGGTCCCCAAAGCACACCGAGCAGGAGAAGAGACGATAGCCGGCGTCGCCGAAACTGCGGTAGCGGGCCGCTTTGTCCACGTATGTGATATACGCCATGGCGACCTGTGGTTCACCATTCACGAAGAGCGTCGGCACGCCGTGGTAGTTCTGAATCGAGGATTGCATGGACAGCTAAACAAGGGAAGACGAGGGAATTGAGAAAAACTCGAAAACAGAGCAAAGTTGGAACTACGATGGAAACAAAGAGCGATGACGTAACGGAAGGAGTGGCTGCTTCCGTTTTTCTATAGTGGGTGGGGCCCTCGCTTCGCAGAAGTGGTTCGAATGCCGCGAGGAGTGGCTGCTTCCGTTTTTCTATAGTGGGCGGGCCCCTCGCTTCGCAGGAGTGGTTCGAATGCCGCGAGGAGTGACTGCTTCCGTTTTCCTATAGTGGGCGGGCCCACCCCCTCCAGCCACCACTGAAAAGTTAACCACTCATTCAAAGATTGCAAATTTACACACCAACAAGGATAAAAAATCTAGTTTTTTCTATGATTATTAACAATAATTAATTGGTTAATAAGAACTTAAACAGCGAATTCCTCAAATAGTCCCAGAGAACTTGTTCTTCACTGTCCGTTGAGTGATTCTCAGGGATCCCGGTGGTCTCCAGTCCCGGTGGTCTCCAGTCCCGGTGGTCTCCAGTCCCGGTGGTCTCCAGTCCCGGTGGTCTCCAGTCCCGGTGGTCTCCAGTCCCGGTGGTCTCGGCAGTCCCGGCAGTATTATCTCTCTTTTTGCCTAAAAAACAACTTCCATCTTTCAATGAAATGCCAATTTTGGATTAGTTTATGAAAAACTCAGAAGATTTCATTTCTTAACCACGCCGTTCACATGCGCCATCTCACAACGATTTGGGTGTTCCTGTTTTCCATGCTCTTTGCCCAGGAGCTCTCCGTTCCCTTGGACAACGCCAAATGGTCGGCCAAGGACAACACCACGGTGGTTGCCGAAGAGCCGGAATGCTTCTGCGTGACCATCGACCCCGCTCAGCATGGCTTCGGCTGGATTACCCGTGGCCTCCCCGCCGACACCGCCAATTATGCGGGAATCTACGGACGCTTCCGCACCAACGCCCGCCGAGGCCGTCTGGCAGCCTCTCTGCTCCTTCCAGGCGCCTCCACCACGGAATATTACACGCAACCCATCGGCACCTTCTCGGACAGCACAGGCGACTGGGTGGACTTCTACCTGTCATGGGACGGCTTCCAGCCTGCCCAGAACGCCCGCAGCGCTTTCGCCCCACGCCGTTTGAATGACAAAGCTCGCCTACAGTTCACCTTCGTTGACCTCGCCGCCGAAGAGCCGACCATCATCTGGCTCGACCAACTGGCGCTGGTTCCCCAAGCAAATGCCTCGACCATCGCGTTGCGTATCGAACAGCGCTCTCTGGAGCGGCTGCTCCTGCCCACGCCACGCCCCGACGCCATGCCGCATCCGCGGCTGCTCCTGAACGCCGAGACCCTCCCGCGCCTCCGAGCCAAGGCACACGCAGGCGGAGACGCGCAACTCGTCTATGAAAAACTCCTCGCTTCCGCAGAGCAATACCTTGTTTCCTACGATGCGCCGAATGCCGCCAAACCATTGCTGGAATTCGCGGGAGACACCAAACTCCCCGCCCAACGTCAACGCGGGGCCTTCGAAGGCATCCTCACCAAACAAGTGCGTCCCATCGAGGTCCTCGCGGCCATCGGGCTCATCACCGGAGACGAGCGCTTCAGCCGCCACGCCGCCCAGGCGCTTGTGGCTTTGGCCCGCACCCTGCCCGCCTCCTCCCCCGCCTTGAACCAGGGCTTCTACTACACTCGAACCTTTCTGGTGCGCGCCCTTGCCTTCGGCTACGACTGGTGCCACGCCTTCCTCACCCCGGAGGAACGGCGCGTAATCCAACAATGTCTGCTAAGCCACATCCTTGAAATCTACCGCGAGAGCCGTAAGGACAACTGCGCGTGGGGCGGCCATCCCCTGAATCGCGTCTGGAACTGGTGTCCTGGGCTGGTCGGCTGCGCCGGCGTGGGAATGCTCGCCCTGGAAGGCGAAACCGCCACCGCCGAAAACGCCCTGCTCTTCCATTTCCGACGCTATCTCAAAGACTACCTCACCCTCGGAATTGACCAGGACGGCGCGGGACACGAGGGACCCGCCTACCTCTCCTACGGCATCGGCGCGGGACTGGAGTTCGCCGAATGCCTTCGCCAGCAGAACCGAGGCGACCTCTTCTGCGAGACCAACTGGCAACTCACACCCCTCTGGCTGGCCGCCGAGATGCTCCCCAACCGCCCCTTGTGGAACAACCTCTCCGACTGCAACCACGCCACGCCCGTGGGCTGTCCCGTCTATGACTACGTCTGCGGTCGCCTCGCCGAACTCGCCCGCACGGACCCGCTACGTCCAGGGGAAAGCCTCCCTGCTCCGCCAGACCGCTTCTCCGCGTCTGGCTACTTGACGCATTTCCCTGAGACAGCAGGCGAACGCACGCTCAGTTACGGCGCACTCGCCCAAGTGATGGGCTGGGTATGGGAAAAAGGCCGTGCCGCCGTCGATCTGGGCACCCTGCAGCCTCACGAACTGCTTGCCCATCTGCTTTTCTTTGAGGAATGCCCGGTCATTGTCGCTCCCGAAGCCATTCTCCCATCCGGAATGCTCTTCCGGGGACGCGGGCTGGCGGTCTCCCGTGACGGCGGCTTTGACCACGATGCGCTCCACCTCGCCGTCGAGGCCGGTCCCCACGCCGCTGGGCACGACCAGGCCGACAAGGGCTCCTTCACCTTCCGCGCCTACGGACAGGACTTCTTCATCGACAGCGGCTACGGCAACGATGGCGACTCCCGCAAAAGCGGCAGTTCCTACGCCCATAATCTCGTGCTGGTGGACGGCGAGGGACAGCCCATCTCCTGGCACAACAACAGCAATGGCGAAATCACTGGCTATCACCATTATGTGCTCTTTGACTGGATTCGCGTGGATGCCCTGGACGCGTGGAATCTGGATTTCAGCCAGCAGCGCCCCGTCCCCACCGGACGCAATCTTTCCGCCGCCGAACGGCACTTCCTCTTCGTGCGCGCCGACGGCAACCTCCCGCCCTACCTCGTTGTCTATGACCACATCCGCAAGGCCGACGACGCATTGCACGATTTCACCTGGCAATGGCATTTCCCCGGCTACCTTGAGGTGGACACCTCCAACCCGAGCGCCTGGCTCGCACACCCTCCTACCGCCACCCAAAGCATTCTCACCAGTTTGGCGGGACAAACCGGTGGCAAGGCGCATTTCGAATTTGTCGCCCCGGCGGACGGCGAGTATGTCTTCTGTGGGCTGACCGCCGCAGGAGGTTCCGACCCCGGCAGGTCCGACAGTTTTGCCGTCACCAGCGGAAATGACCATCTCGCCATCTGGGACACCAACTCCTCGGCCTCACCAAGCTGGACGCCAGTGAAGCACCGAAATGACGCCCAGCCGCGGCGTTACTCCTTGAAGGCAGGAGAGCACATCGCGGTCACGCTGCACGCCCGCGAACCCCAGACACAGCTGTTCCGTCTAGCGATGGTTCCTGCCGACCTCCCACTGTCCCTGGATGGCAAGGCGAACGGCGGGCAAGTCCTCACTGCCGAGGACGCCACGCTCGGCACGCCACCGCTGGAACGAGCCCCCTGGAACAACAATGGGTCGCCCGCTTGCCTGGTGGTCTATCCAGTGACTTCGCCCAATGCGAAGACGAAACAAACCACCTTCGAGACTACCTCCCACGAAACACATGGACTGCTCCTGCATACCGCCGAGCAACTCCACGAGCCGCACTTCCTGATGGTCCTCGTGCCGCTCAAAAATACTGACGGCATTCTCCCCGAAGTGGAAAGAACTTCAGACGCCGCCGCGCCTGGCGTCCTTCTCCGCTGGCCAGACGGCACCGTT
>JAFYIW010000268.1 GCA_017538465.1 Victivallales bacterium | reverse complement strand
TCAAGGTTGCCGACTGGCTGACCATTGCTGGTACACAAGAGCATGCTCGGGAGAACACGAATCGCGAACTGCAGGCGCAGGGCTTCGTTCTGTGCCTTGAGTTTGGCGGGGAAATTGGGATTGTGGCGTGGGAAGTCCAGATAGACCATCACCAGATTAGGCAGAAAATCCAGCCATTCCTGGCCGGCGAAGGCATTTTTGATCAGCTGATTGGAGTTCTCCGACCAATCCGAGCCATTGAAGAAGAGCAGTATAGGCAGGTCTAACTCCTGGGCCAGTTTCTGTGCGGCGGGGTAGTCGCTGGTCCAGACGCCAGCTTTGGCGCCTTCGGACATCACTTCAAGGGCCTGTGATGGTTGCGACAAGTCATCTCCGCCCAGTCCGAGTTGCGCGGAAGCGTCAGCAGCGGAGTCGCCGCCATTGCCACAGCCGGAAATGAGAGTCAGCTCGCAGAGCAGGGCAAGGAAGAGTAGGCAGGAAAAAAGCCGTTGTTTCATGTTGGGCTCCAGTATGGAAGGCGGAAGTGGAAGAGGCGCATTGGCATCCGCCATATATGGTCTGCGTATGGTCGTGACAATGCGGTTATGGAGTTGATTTCTTAATATAGAGCCAAATTCGGAATTTCGCGAGAATCAAGAGGCATGATGCGGAGATTCCGGTGTCCTGGCATCACGGTGCAGGGATTGCCTCAGTTGCCGGAAGAGAATCGGAAAGATCGGTGCGGTGACGGTGATGGCCACCAGCAGATGGAAGATTGCCAACGACCATGCGCGATAGCCATGGGGGAAGGGCCTCCAGGCATTGAAAAGCACGGTGAACTCCGGGATGTAGTGGTTGAATGCTTCGTAGGCGTAGTTGTTCTCTAGGAGAAAGAAGATTCCCTCCATGCCATAGTGGACGGCGCAGAAGCCGACATAGCACTGCCAGAATACAATGAAGAGCAACAGCAGATTTTGCCGACAGGAGTTTCTGGGGGCCTCGCGGATGGCGTTGATCATCAGCAACACGGCGGGCAGGCCGGCGAAGAGGAAGAACCGCGGTCCGAAGCTCCAGCCGCCATACCAGCTCCACCACTTGGCATAGACGAGAATCAGCCCTGCGACAAAGAGCAGCCAGCAGTTGAGCAGTTCATGGGAAGTGCCTTTGCCGCGCCAGCGTGGCTCCAGCCATAGGGCGAGTGCGGGGAAGAAGAAAAGCATTCCCTTGCCAAAACTGAAGAGAATGCCGAGCACCCCTAAGAAGAATGGATAGGAGAAGCCGGGGAGTCCCGAATAGGGCATGAAGGTCTTATATCCGGCGTCACCTTCGTATCCGGTGGACAGGGTAAAACCATATCGGAGGAGATGGTCCCCAACAAGCAATGCGTTTAGTGGCAGAAGCCATAGCATCGGTCGCCAGGAGCGTTTTTCCCAGATACGTCGCAGAAGGATAAGCCCATAGGCGAGGATGGTAGCAGGGATGTTTGCGACGCCTATCACAAGGCAGAAATTGCCCCAGACACTGCCACAGGCGAGCCAGAGGCTTCCGATGGCGACCAGCAAGGCCGTGAAATTTTCTCCGTAGAAGTGTCGGATGGCATCGCCAAAGAGTCCGCCGCACATCACCAGCAGACAGAAATTGCCGGTTGCAGGGATGCTCCAGCCAAGCCGTCGCAGAAGTTTCCAGGCAGCCCAAAGTCCCAGTGCCAACAGAAAGAGATTGTGACGCAGGACGAACCACATCCCATTATAGCAAAGATCCAGCCAAAGGGCGGCGGAGGCGCTCAAGGGCATCAGCGCTGAGTGCTTGCAGGGAATGACGGTACGGAAGATTTCCAGATTTGTCAGAAATTTCAGACGTTCTCCTCCATCGCCGCCTGGCTGAAAGTTGGGCATGGTCGCATAAAGCGCAAAACCAACCACTAGGAGGCCAAGATACCACCAAAGGATGCGTGGGTATTTTTGCATGAAGGATATAATTGGGCCAAAACACCCACGCGCCGACAGCGGGGAATAAACCGCCGACGGCGCGTGGGAAGAACCAGGCACGGGAGAAGTGTGCCTCTCGCATTAATTCATCAAGGATTAGCCCTTGAGGTATTCAGCGACCTTCGCCGCCACCGCGTCGGCGGTGAAGCCGTACTTCTGGGCGAGCTGCTTGTAGGGGGCGGATTCGCCGAAGTGGTCGAGGCCGATGGCCAGGCCGTCGGCGCCGATGTACTTGGTCCAGCCCATGGTGCAGGCGGCCTCGATGGAGACGCGCTTGGCGACCGCCTTCGGCAGCACGCTCTCGCGGTATTCGGCGCTCTGGGCGTCGAAGAGGTCCCAGCTGGGCATGGAGACCACACGGATCTTCCTGCCCTGCGCACGCAGCAGCTCGGCGGCCTTGACGGCGTGGTCAAGCTCGGAGCCGGAGCCGATCAGGATGACCTCGAAGCCCTCGTCGCTGGAGACGACGTAGGCCCCCTTGGTGACGTCCATCTTGGCGACGATGTCGGCAGGCAGGTTCGGGAGGGCCTGGCGAGTCAGGGAGAGGATGACGGGGTGGTCGGCGCGGACTGCGTATGCCCAGGCCTGCGCGACCTCGTGGGACTCGGCGGGGCGCAGAAGCGTCACGCCGGGCAGGCTGCGGAACATCGCGAGCTGCTCGATGGGCTCGTGGGTCGCGCCGTCCTCGCCCACGGCGTAGGAGTCATGGGTGAAGACATAGACCTGATGGAGCTTCTGGATGGCGGCCAGACGGATGGCGGGCTTCATGTAGTCGGAGAAGACCATGAAGGTCGCGCTGAAGGGAATCGCGTAGGTGAGGGCGAGGCCGTTGCAGATCAGCCCCATCGCCAGTTCGCGGATGCCGAAGTGGAAGTTGCGTCCGGCGCGGTCCTCGGCGCTGAAGTCGCCCAGGCCCTTGAGGTAGGTGTTGTTGGAGGGAGCCAGGTCGGCGGAGCCGCCCACGACGGCGGGGACTTCCTTGGCGACCACCTGCAGCATCGCGCCGGAGGAGGCGCGGCTGGCGACGTCCTTCTCGGGGACGGCGGCCATCAGCTTGGCCTCCAGGTCGGCGGGGACGGCCTTGTTCATGATGGCCTCGTAGAGCGCCTTGCTCTCGGCGGGCGCGCTGGCCAGCCAGGCGTTGAACTCCTGGTCCCAGGCGGCGGCGGCGGCCTTCTTCTCGGCGATGATGTCGGCGAGGAACGCGCGCACGTCGTCATCCACGAAGAAGCTCTTCTCGGGGTCGAAGCCGAGGGCCTTCTTCGCACCCTTGAGTTCCTCTTCGCCCAGCGGGGCGCCGTGGGACTTCTGGGAGCCGGCGAGCGTGGGTGCGCCATAGCCGATGGTGGTGGCGCCGATGATGATGGTCGGCTTGTCCTGCGAGCAGGAGTTCGCCAGAGTCAGCGCCGCGGCGATCTGCTTCGGGCACTGCCCGTTGATCTTGATGACGTTCCAGCCGTAGGCCTCGAAGCGCTTGCCGACGTCCTCGGACATCGCCAGGGAGGTCGAACCCTCGATGGTGATCTTGTTGTCGTCATAGAAGAGAATCAGGTTGTCCAGCTTCAGGTGGCCGGCCAGCGAGCAGGCCTCGTGGCTGGTGCCTTCCATGATGCAGCCGTCGCCGGAGACGACATAGACCTTCTGGTGCTTGAAGAGGTCGGCGGGGGCGCCGATGCGGGCGGCCAGCTGCTTCAGGCCGATTGCCATGCCCACGGCAGAGGCCAGACCGGAGGCCAGCGGGCCGGTGGTGACTTCCACGCCGGCGGTGTGGCCGTATTCCGGGTGGCCGGGGGTCTTGCTGCCGAGCTGGCGGAACTGCTTGAGGTCATCCAAGGTCAGGTCATAGCCGAAGAGGTGCAACAGCGAGTAGATGAGCATCGAGCCGTGGCCGGCGGAGAGCACGAAACGATCGCGGCCCAGCCAGTCCGGACGCTGCGGGTCGAAGCGCAGGAATTTGCTCCACAGGGTGAAGGCGTAGTCCGCCGCACCCATCGGCATGCCGGGGTGGCCGGAGTTCGCTTTCTGCACGCCGTCCGCGGCGAGCAGACGCACGGTGTTGATGGCTTTCTTGACAAGTTCTTTCTTCTGGCAGCAGTTCATTTTCGTTTCCTGATGGTTGGTTGTGGTTGTTGAGTGATTATGTGAATTTCTAATTTCTAATTATTCTCCGTCCTTGAAGGCGTTTTTGGTGGGCGAGCCCATCCGCAGGTAGGTGTTCATGAAGGGGTCGAGGTCGCCGTCCAGCACCCCTTGCACATTGGAGGTCTCGTGTCCGGTGCGCAGGTCCTTGACGAGCTGGTAGGGCTGGAGGACATACGAGCGGATCTGGTTGCTCCAGCCGTTGTCGCCTTTGTCGGCGTCCTCCTGCTTGACGGCGGCGGTACGCTTGTCCTCCTCGATCTGGTAGAGTTTTGCTTTCAGCATCTGCATCGCGATGAAGCGGTTCTGATGCTGCGAACGCTCGGACTGGGAAGCGACCACGATGCCGGTTGGCAGGTGGGTGATGCGCACGGCGGAGGAGGTCTTGTTGATGTGCTGACCGCCGGCTCCGGAGGAGTGGTAGGTGTCGATGCGCAGGTCTTTCTCGTTGATGTCAATCTGGATGGTGTCGTCAATGACAGGCACGACATCGACGGAGCAGAAGGAGGTATGGCGGCGCTTGTTCGCGTCGAAGGGCGAGATGCGCACCAGGCGGTGGACGCCCTTTTCGCCCTTGAGGTATCCGTAGGCGAATTCGCCGGTGACGGTGAAGGTCATGGTCTTGATGCCGGCCTCGTCGCCCAGCTGCATGTCGTTGACCACGTAGCCGAAGCCTCTGCGGTCGAACCAGTGCAGATACATTCGTTCCAGCATCGCCACCCAGTCGCAGGCCTCGGTGCCGCCGGCACCCGCGCGAAGCGTCACGATGGCGTTCTTGTTGTCCATCTTGCCGGAGAGGAAACTGACCAGCTCCAGGCGGTCCAGCGCGGCTTCCAGGTCAGCGACGGCAGTGATGGCCTCCTCGTAGAGCGGAGAATTATCGCCCTCCTCGGCGGCCAGTTCGGCGAGCGTGGCCAGGTCGTCGGTCTGAACGACGACCTTCTGGAATGGCTCCAGCGTGTTCTTGAGGCGGCTGACCTCGTCCACGACTGGCTGGGACTTCTCACGGCTGTCCCAGAAGTCGGGGCGGTTCATCGAGGCCTGCAGGAGGTCGAGCTTCTCGCGTTTGGTCGCGACGTCAAAGATACCCCCTCAGGTGTTCGACACGCTGCTGGGCGGCGGCCACCTTGCTTGCTAGTTCTTCGCGGGTCATCTTAATGCCTAATTCGTAATGCGTAATGCGTAATTGATGCGGCTAAGCCGCGTCGGCTTTCGCCTTTCGGCCTTCGGCCTACTTCAGAGTGTTGTCCACGCCGACCACGACATCGGTCTTCTCGGCCAGGCTTTCGACGATACGGCTGGCGGGCACGAAGAGGTCTTTCTTGGTGGCGATCTCCTCGCCATTGTTCTGAAGAAATGCCTCCAGTTCGGCGTGGTATTTCTCCTTGATCTTGAAGCGGCGGATTTTTAGGGTGGCGGTCATCGTGCCGTCCTTCTGGTTGAAATCCGGCAGGATGATGACATCCTTGGGCTTCTTGTAGGCCACCAGGTCGGCAGTCTTCTCCTGGACGGCGGCTTTCACGGCTTTCTGAAGTTCCGCCTCGTCGGCGAAACGCTTGCGCGTGTCCTCGGGGACATTCACGGCGACATAGACGCTCTTGCACTTCTCGCCGAAGACCATCGCCTCGCTGATGAGGTCGGAGGTCTTCACCGCGTCCTCGATGGCCTCGGGGTGCAGTTTTTCGCCGCCGTAGAGGACGATCATCGAGCTGTTGCGCCCGTGGATGAAGAGGTAGCCGTCCTTGTCCACATGGCCGACGTCGCCGGTGTTGAGGTAGCCATTCTCCAGGGTCTTGGCGGAGTCGTCGGTGTGGTTCCAATAGCCCTTCATCACGCACTTGCCCTTGATGAGGAGCTGCCCGCGGAGGTCCTTGCCCAAATTTCCCTCTTCGTCCTTGAAGGTGTAGTCCCCACCGATTTCGGGGTCGCTGGCCCAGCGCCAGATTTTCCCGCAGGAGCCCAGTCGGTAGTCGGTGAGGCTGTTGGATGCGACGACCGGGGCGGCCTCGGTGAGGCCGTATCCCTGCAGCACCGGGATTCCCAGGAAGGTGTAGAAGCTCTGCACATCCATGTCCAGAGGAGCGCCGCCGGCCACGAAGAGCCGCAACTTGCCGCCGAGCGCCTGACGGAATTTGCGGAAGACGAAGGGGTCGTAGAAGCACTTGTGGTAGAGCATCCGCAGCAGGCCGCCATTCCATTTGGTGCCGGCGGTGAAGATCCGGCTGGCATTGTAGATGGCGTTCTCCACCAGCTTCTTGCGGCGGGGCGGAAGGGCGTCGATCTTCTTCTTCATCGCGGCCATCAGCATGTCCAGGATGCGCGGCACCACCAGCATCAGCGTCGGCTGGAATTTGGCGATGTTCCTTTGGAAATCCGCGATATTGTGGGCGATCAGGCACATCGCGCCGTGATCGATGAGGCAGGTGATTTCACAGGTCAACGCGTAGGCATGCCAGTAGGGCAGCAGCGAAATCAGCCGGTCGCTCGTGAAGACTTTGAAGAATTCCAGGGCGATGGTCATGTTCCACCAGATGTTCTCGTGGGTGAGCATGACGCCCTTGGGCATTCCCGTGGAGCCCGAGGTGTAGATGAGCACCGCGATGGAGTCCAGGGCCTCCTGTTCATCCTCGAAGACGCATGGGACAGCTTTGACCTCGGAGGCATCTTCCGCCGTGCCCAACGGCAACTTGTCCCAATCCATGACGGGAATCTCGCCGGCGTTCTCCTGCGCCTTTGACAGAAAACTATCTGCCGCCAGCACCAGTTTCGGAGAGCAGTCCTTCAGGATGAAAGACATCTCGTCATTGCCGAGACTTTCGCAAATCGGCACCGCAATGGCGCCCAATTGCCAGCAGGCATAGAAAAACCGATAGTGGTTCGGGGACTTCGAGGATATCGCGGCCACCCGGTCGCCTTTGGAAACACCATGTTCCTGCAGGTATTTTGCCCAAGCCTGGACGTCCGCATGGAGCTGGGCGTAGGTTGTGTCCGTGAAGCTCTTGCCGTTCGAGGCGCGAATGGCCACTAGCGGAGCGAATTTTGCGCAGGCGTGTTCCAGGACTTGACTGAGGTGGATGGGGTGGTCGGTCGACTTCATGCCGGGGTGTCTTCTTTTGTTATAACTTGCTTAATCTAAGCAAGTTATGATGTTATACTGGCGCGTCCGCACGCGCGAAACATAACAAGAAGGCGCCAAACGCAGCAATCTGCGCCTGGCGCCAGTAGAAGTACGCTGTCAGTCCAAAGACATTACGCCATCTTCGCCACGCGCGCGGTGAGGCGGGACTTCTTGCGGTCAGCCTTGTTGGAGTGGATGACGCGGGTCTTCGCGGCCTTGTCCAGCTGTGCGAAGCAAGCGGAGAGAGCCTTGCTGGCCTCTTCCTTGTTGCCGGTTGCCACGGCGGCGTTGAGGGCCTTCTCCGTGTCACGGAGCTTTGCCGTGCGCGCCATGTTCTTGGCGTGTTTCCTCGCGTCGGCGCGCATGTGTTTCGCGGCGGACGGCAGACGATGCGGTTTGTTACTAGCCATTAGTAATGAATGTCCTTTGTTGTCGAGTATTTTACCGAAATCAAAATTCGTGATGTTTAGTCAAAGTGCTTAATATGATACCTGAAACGGATTTTTCAAGCCGCGCACTGAAAAGGCGTGGCGTGTCTGCGGCGGGAATTCACGGGTAACGCCGTATTCGAGCGAAGGCACCATCACGTTACTACTGTTCGGTGTCTTCGCCGCCGAGGCCGCGTTGCACAATATCCTCCCAGGCCGCGTCGTCGATTTCCTCGTCGTGGAAGAGTTTGCGTCGGTCGTCATCGGTGATGGGGCGTAGCACGCGGCAGGGGTTCCCGGCCGCCACGCACCAGTCGGGGATGTCTTTGGTTACCACGCTGCCGGCGCCAATCACGACATTGCTGCCGATGGTCACCCCGGGGCAGATTACGCAGTTTCCGCCAATCCAGACATTCGAGCCAATCACGACCTCCTTGCCGTATTCATAGCCGGAGTTGCGGGTGTCGGGGTGGATGGGATGACCGGCGGTGTAGATGGCGACGTTGGGGGCGAGCATCACGTTGTCGCCGATGGTCACTTTGGCGACGTCCAGGATGGTGCAGTTGTAGTTGGCGAAGAAGTGCTTGCCGACGTGGGTATGGGAGCCGTAGTCGGCGTGGAAAGGCGGGCAGATGATGGCGTCTCCCGGCGATGAACCCAGCACGGCTTGGGTGGCCTCCAGCAGTTCCGCGATGTCGGCACGCCCTAGCGCGTTCAGGCGATGCAGCCGTTCGTGGCAGACACGGACTTCATCCATGATGGTCGAATCGACAATGTAGGCCATCTGGCGGTCGCGGCGTTCGATTTGTGAGAGTTCAGCCATGGTGGACGGGGGAGGAATGAGGAATGTGAAGGGTGATGCCGGGGGTTGTCCCCCGTTCTCTTTGTAGGTTAGAGGTCAGAGGTGATGCCGGGGGGGTGTCCCCCGTTCTCTTTGTAGGTCAGAGGTGAAATGGGGAATGAGGGATGATAGCTCTCACTCGCTTGGCGAGCGAGGGGGACGGTGGTCAGCCGTCGAAGATGTCGTCGTCATCCGGGTCTTCTCCGGTCTCGAAGAACTCGTCCTCGTCGTCGATGGGACCGCCATCCACCTCAGACGGGTCGTAGTCGTTGGGGTCGGCTTCGCTGTAAGTCTCATAATCCACGATGCTTGAACCATCTGATGGGTAGTAGCCGGAGTCGGACGTGTCATCATCGGAGTCGTTCCCTTGGTACCACAGTTCGTCGTCGTCCTCATCCTCCTGGAGTTCCTCGATTCGCTCCATTTCCTCCTCTTCCTGCTGATCCCTGAGTTCGTCTAGCTTCTCCATTTCCTCCTCTTCCATCTGCTCCCTAAGATCGTCTAGCTTCTCCATTTCCTCCTCTTCCTTCTGCTCCC
>JAFYIW010000267.1 GCA_017538465.1 Victivallales bacterium | reverse complement strand
CCGCTGCCTGTACCGCGAGCCGCCGCCGCCGGGACTGGTTCCATCCTGCGCGGAGGGCGGTGTGCTGGGCGTCCTGCCGGGCGTCGTCGGCATGCTGCAGGCCAACGAGGTCATCAAGCTGCTGGTCGGCGGCGGCGACACGCTGACGGGGCGGCTCCTGCTCTACGACGCGTGGAAGATGAAGTTCCGCGAGCTGAAGCTGGAGAAGGATCCGGAGTGCCCCATCTGCGGAAAGCATCCGACCATCACGGCGCTGATCGACTACGAGCAGTTCTGCGGCATGAAGCACGACCAGGACGACACCCCCGTGGAATCCATCTCCGCGACGGAGCTGAAGCGGCGCTTCGACGCAAACGAGCCAGTGCAGGTCATCGACTTGCGCGAACCTCATGAGCGAGCGTACTTCAAATTCCCGAATGCGAAGGCGATTCCGCTGGGACAGATCATCCGCAGAAAGGACGAGCTGGACCCGTCCATCGACACCGTCTTCGTCTGCAAGATTGGTCAGCGCAGCATCCTTGCCATACGCAATCTGCGTTCGGCGGGATACACGGGCCGGCTGATGAACCTCCTGGACGGCGTGCAGGGCTGGAAGAATGAAGTCGATTCAAGCGTGAAGTTGTTCTGATTTGCCTTCCCTTGGCGAATCGATTCAAAAACATCAAAACCATAAGGAAACAAGAACATGTCAGAGGAAATCAAAATCAACGCGTTGGGGAAGGCTGCGGCTTATCAGCTGGCAGATGTGTCGAAGACAAAGCCGCAATTCGGGCTGCTCACGCCGAAATGGCTCTCCAAGTTTCTGGAGTTCAAGGGGCTGAACGCGGGCATCTACCGCGTCAACCGAGTCAAGGAGGGCAACACGCCGCTGGAAGTGCTTTGCAGCTCCAAACCAAAGAGCACCACCATTCCGCAGGGCTTCATCGACTATGAGGAGAAGCCCCGCGAGTACATCCTCAACTCCATCTCCACCATCATCAACGTCAACACCCAGGTGCAGGATGTCTTCAGCTCGCCCTACGACCAGACCAAGGAGCAGCTCGCACTCGCGGTCGAGAGCCTGCGCGAACGCCAGGAAAGCCAGCTCATCAACAACGACGACTACGGTCTGCTGAAGAACGTGGCGGACACGCAGCGCATCCAGCCACACAACAGCGTCGGCGCGCCCACGCCTGACGACCTGGACGAGCTCATCTCCAAGGTGTGGAAGGAGCCTTCCTTCTTCCTCGCACATCCAAGAGCCATCGCGGCGTTCGAGCGTGAATGCACACGACGCGGCGTGCCGCCTGTGACCGCCAGCATCAACGGCGGAACCTTCATTCTTTGGCGCGGCATTCCGCTGATTCCGTCTGACAAAATGCTGGTGGACGGCCTGAAGAACCCGAAGGCCCAGAGCGGCAAGACGAACATCCTGCTCATCCGCACGGGCGAGACAAAGCGCGGGGTCATCGGATTGTACCAGACGGGACTTCAAGGCGAGCATTCGCGTGGCCTGTCCATCCGTTTCCGCGGCATTGACGACAAGGGAATCGCCTCTTATCTGCTCTCGCTGTATTGCTCGGCGGCGATTCTGGCTGACGATGCCATAGCGGTGCTTGAAGACGTGGAGGTTGGTGAGTACTATGACTACAAGCGAGACTAATCTGAATCCTGTCGCGGCGGGCCTACCTACGGAGACGGAACTGCTGAGTCTAGCGTCGGAACTGTATGGCGAAGCTCCTGCCATGCCCGCCGAATCCTCTGGGACGGACTGGGCGCAGATTGCCTCCGATGTGCTCCGCGAGCAGTCCGCCCCAGCCCCTTCCGAGGCCTATTCGCCGACCTTGGTCTCTGCCAGGAAGGCGGCGGACTTGTCATCCTCGGACGCAAAAGACAAAGGCAAACTCCCGTCGCGTTCGCGTGCGACTGTCGGTTCGATTCCAGTTGACAGAATCCGTGCGGATTTCCCGATTCTTCAGGAGCGACTATCCTCTGGAAAGTCGCTGGTCTGGTTCGACAACGGAGCCACGACGCAACGTCCGCAACAGGTCATCGACCGCATCTCATACTACTATGCGCACGAAAACTCCAATGTGCATCGTGGTGCGCACGAATTGGCGGCGCGTTCGACTGACGCCTACGAGAACGCCCGCTCGACGGTGGCGAAGTTCCTTGGTGCGGGCAACGCGAACGACATCGTGTTCGTGCGCGGCACGACCGAGGGCATCAACATGGTCGCGCAGAGCTATGTGCGTCCGATTCTCCAGCCAGGCAACGAGATCATCGTCTCCCTGCTGGAGCACCACGCGAACATCGTGCCATGGCAGATGATCGCGGCGGCGACTGGCGCGAAACTGCGGGTCATCCCCGTGGACGCGGACGGACAGCTCAACCTCTCCGAATACACGAAGCTCTTCAATTCTCACACGAGATTCGTCTCCGTCACGCACGTTTCCAACGTGCTTGGCACGGTCACTCCCGTCGCGGAGCTCGTTGCCATCGCGCATGCGCATGGTGTCCGCATCCTGATTGACGGCGCACAATCCGTCGCGCACATTCCTGTCAACGTAACCGCGCTGGATCCTGACTTCTACGTGTTCTCTGGACACAAGGTGTTTGGCCCCAATGGAATCGGGGCCGTCTATGGCAAGAGCGATGTGCTTGAGGAGGCGCAGCCCTATCAGGGTGGCGGCAACATGATTGCGGATGTCACGTTCGAGCGCACCATCTACCAGTCCGCACCGAATAAGTTCGAGGCGGGGACGGGCAGCATCGCGGATGCAGTCGTCCTGGGTGCCGCGCTTGAGTACATGATGCAGATTGGAATGGCGAACGTCGCCGCCTACGAGCATGAGCT
>JAFYIW010000266.1 GCA_017538465.1 Victivallales bacterium | reverse complement strand
GGTCCTGTTATGAGGATTGGTTCCCAGGCATTCATAGTACATGTAAAACAAGTCCGGTTTCAGCTGAAGGATTGAACAATAGCCCAAGTACTTGCTATCATAACTGGGCTCGGTGGACTGTGTCGATGAAGCCATAATCACAATAGGTGTTCCCAACGTGAAGGACGAAACGCCGCCATAAGAAGGCCTTCTCGACTGCGCGTATAGGTTCAGGGTGAACACCAGTGACGTAACAAACAGGACGGCAAAGAGACTGTTGAACAGAATGCTTTTCAGTTTCATAAGCACGTTTTACACACAATTCACACTCCCATAGCACGACCGCAAAGCCAGATGACGATGGATGCTGAAGCCATTTTTGTTCACGCCGTCAATATCGTGGTACTTGCCCACATAAATGCGGTCTCCGTTGTGATCGGTGTCGCTGCACCATACGAAATCGTGCCACCACAAATACTCCTTACGGGCGAAGTAATAAGCAAAGAAAGTGTACGCACACAGAATGGCCGAAGGGAAGTGCATTCCGCCCCGGGCCAGTTCATCGGGAACCACGGCCCGGCTTTCCTCGAAGACATCTTTCTTGATGAGGTACCACTGCTCGTCAAGGGCGACGTCCATAAAGTCCTCTTTCAGGTACCAGTCCTGATTGTACAGGCAAGGTTCGGACACATCGGGATTGATCCCGAACTTGTCCCGCAGGAATCGCAGCGTGATTGCCTGCCCGTCCATCCGGCCGACACCATAGATGAGGATATACCCTTCCTTCGCTGCTTTTTCAAGAACCGCCTGGCTGTAAGGGACAGGCTTTTCCTGAATATCCGGCTCTGCAAAACCCAAAGCCTTGAACAGGGGCGCTAGTTCTTCCTTCCCAAGAAAATGGTCTCCGAAGACAGCTCTAATTTGCTCTCTTTCCACTTTTGATACTCAATTACTTCGTCCGCCGTAGCCAGATGTCCCATGGCCGAATACTTTTCAATTCTCTCGAATTCGGCCGTCAGACGGTCGAAACGCATGCCCCAGCCGCTGTCCAGAAACCAGTTGAGGTTACGGACAGGAGCATTGTACAGGAGAATGCCGCTTTTGGTATCCAACACCTCTCTCAGGAAAGTGAGATAGGCCCGGTACTGATGCTCGTGGGAGGCCACCAGCGCCAGTTTCTTCCATCCGTTCTCCATGGCCATTTTGACCACTTCTACAGCCTGCTGGCGTGTATGCAGGGACTTGTCTTCATGAATCAAGTCCTTTTCGGGCACACCTTGGTTTAAAATGAAAGGGGCCACTTCCTCGTAAGGGAAACTGCCATAATCCTTGTCAATGATATTTCCGCTGAAGACGATTCTGTCCACCAGGCCTCTCTTGTAGAGGTCGACGGCTTTCTGAAAACGGAAAAAGCCGTCGCCCTCCAACAAGATGGCTGCGTCGGAATGCATCAGGCAATCATTGTCGACGATTGCGAGAATTTTTTCTCTGTCTGTAATCATTCCCTATAAATCTTCCCAGAAAATAGGATCACGGGCAGGAATGTCCTTGTTGACAGCCTTGCCGATGACCACATTCTTGTACTTGGGCAGGATACCCAGAGCCGGACGCAGTACGTCCAGGTCTTCTTCCTTGATTACCTGACCCTTCTTGAGGTCATGTTTGGCATAGAGGCAGCGGCGCTGCACGAACACCGTTTCGCCTTCTTCCTTCTGAACCTCCTTGCGGGTGCTGCCCATGGCCTTTTCGACCTCACGGATGCTGTCCACCATGAACTTGAATTCATCGGGTTCCATTGAGTGCGGATGGTCAGGTCCTTTGTCCTTCTTGTTCAAGGTGAAGTGCTTCTCAATGACGCGGCCGCCCAGCACCACAGAAGCAATAGCCACAACTGGACCAGGTGCGTGATCGCTGTAACCGGTCAGGCAGCCGAAAGCGCTCTGGTAGGTCTTGAGCACGTTTACATTGGCGCTCTCCAGCTTGGAAGGATAGTTGGTGATGCACTGCATCAGCACAAAGTCCTTATTGCCGGTCTTCTCGATGGTGCGCACGGCCTCGTCAATCTCGGACATGGTGGCGTCGCCGGTCGCCAGCATGATGGGCATCCCCTTGCGGGCAATGTAGTCCAGCATCTCCAGCCAGGTGATTTCACCGGAGCCAATCTTGATGAACGGGAGCTTCATGTCGGCACAAAGATCAACGGCCTCCTTGTTGTACGGGGAGGTGGAGAAGTCGATGCCCACCTTCTTGCAGTAGTCGGCCAGTTCCTGGTGCCATTCCAGCGGAAGCTCCACATCCTTGAAGACTTCGCTTACCGTGCGGCCCCAGGAGCCATGGACGCCATGAAGCTGCATCTTGGAGAAGCCGCCCTCGGATACGATGCTCTCGGCCTTGAAAGTCTGGAACTTGGCGCAGTCGGCGCCGGCCGCCTTGGCGGCGTCAATGAGGCGCTTGGCCTTTTCCAGGCTGCCGTCGAAATTACCACCGATTTCAGCGATGATATAGGTGGGATAATCGGGGCCGATCATGCGGTCGCCGATCTTGATATTCT
>JAFYIW010000265.1 GCA_017538465.1 Victivallales bacterium | reverse complement strand
TGAATCAGCACGGCGATGATGATGACCAGCCCCTAAATGAGACATTGGAGATTCGGGGCGACGCTCCACATTACAAGAATATTGGATATGATGCCTAATATGAGAGTCCCGATCAATGCCCCGACGATGGTCCCCTTGCCCCCTACCATGGAGGTTCCGCCAATGATGGTGATGGCGATGGCGTCCAATTCACAGCCCAGCCCGCCAGAACTAGAGGAGATGCTGGAGAGTCTGGCCCCTTGTAGCAGGGCGCTGATGCCGCAGAGCATTCCGCAGATGGCGTAACTGACGAAACGCACCAGACCAACTCGAATGGCAGCATAGCGGGCCACCCGTTCATTGCCACCGACCGCACAGAGATGGCGTCCATATCGGGTACGATTCAAAAGCACGGTTCCCAAGGCGACGCAAATCAGAAAGATCCAGACTACTGTGTTCAGTCCGAGGAACTTATGTGAGTCAAGTCGGGCGAAGAGTTCATTGCTGGTGTTGAGCAGTCCGGCATTGCCCAAATGGAGGATCAGGGAACGGTAGATGGACATGGTTCCCAAAGTAGCAATGAACGGCGGTAGTTTTCCCAGGGTGACAAGTCCGCCGTTGATGGCCCCGCCGGCCAGCCCGGCAGCCAGCATGGTCAGGATGCCGATGAAAAGTCCCAGGGCAGGGCGGTCGCCGAAGAAGTTCATGGCCATGATGCCCAGCCCGCCTGACAGGGCGAAGAGGCTTCCCACCGAAAGGTCGATGCCCCCGCCGATGATGATGAAGGTCATTCCAATGGCGACGATGCCGGTCTAGGAATTCTGACGGATGATGTTGAGGAGGTTTTGGGGCCGTCGGAAGTCCGCGCTGGAGAGGCAGCAAACCAGCATCAGGACGACCAGGGCAAGCAGTGCCCCATGGTCGCTTAGGAATTTCCGCAGGTCTTTGGAGGACAGAGTTTTCATGGAAAAGCGGAGAGCGGTTCAGAGTGGCGATGTCATCAATGGCTGTCCAGTGGCTAAAAGCATGATGTTCTCTTCGGTGAGGGCATCACCCTCCAGGATGCCGGCCAGATGGCCCTCGTGCATTACGGCAATGCGTGGGCACATTCCCAGAAGCTCCTCTATGTCTGAGGAGATGAAAATGCAGGCGATGCCACGCTCCAGCAATTGATGGATGAAACGGTAGATTTCACTTTTGGCACTGATGTCAATGCCACGTGTCGGCTCGTCAAAGATGAAAAGTCGTGGCTCGGTGTCCAGTCCTTTGGCGATGGCCACCTTCTGCTGGTTGCCGCCGGAGAGTTCCGATAGTGGCTGGGAAGGCCCGTCGGCTTTGATGCTGAAAGTGCGAATGTAGTGCGAAGCCTGGAGATTCTCCTGACGCCTAGAAAGAAAGGGATGGCAGTATTTCTTCAGGGAGGCTAATGTGGTGTTGGCGGCGATGCTGAAAGTCGGAAGGATGCCACTGCCCTGGCGGTCCTCGGAAAGATACGAAATGCCAGCGGCGACGGCGCTGGCTGGCGAGGGAAAGTGGCGCACCTTTCCGTCTAGCAGTATTTGGCCTGAGGTCGTCGGGCGAAGCCCATAAAGGCATTCCGCCAGCTCCGTTCGTCCCGCGCCCAACAATCCTGCAAAGCCTAGGATTTCCCCGCGGCGTAAGGAGAATGACACCTCATGGAGGATGGGCTGGGAAGAGAGGCCATCGACTTGGAGCAACACTGGCGCATCCAAGGGTGGCGAGGATTTCGGAGGATAGAGCTCGCGCAATTCCCTCCCGACCATGCGCCGTGCCATCTCCGCCTCGTCCACCTCGGCAATTGGCGTGTCCCCGACGAGATGTCCGTCTCTGAGGATGATGATTCGGTCGCAGATTTCCCGCACCTCATGCAATTTATGGGAGACAAACAGGAGTGTCGCGCCCTGTGCACGAAGCTGCCGCATGACGCGGAACAGCCTCTCGACTTCTTCCCGATTCAGCACCGTGGTCGGCTCGTCCAAAATCAAAATACGGCATTGTTGGGACAGCGCTTTGGCGATTTCCACAAATTGCTTCTCCGCAACGCCGAGCTCGCGGACAGGCGTGGCGGGATTCAAATGGCAGTCCAATTGGTTCAAATACGATTCGGCGAGGTGGTTCATCTCCCGCGTCTTCAGAAAACCCAGGGCATTGACGCGTTCCCGCCCCAAGAAGATATTCGCGGCGACGGAGAGGTCATTCTCCAAGTCGAACTCCTGAGGGATGGTGATGATGCCCAACCGCCGAGCCAGGTGGACATTGTTGTGCAGGATGGGCTTCCCCTCGATGGCAATCGTGCCGTCGGTCACTTTTTCCAGCCCGTTGAGGCATTTTGCGAGGGTGGATTTGCCCGCGCCATTTTCGCCGATCAGTCCGATGATTTGCCCGGGCTGGATGCAGAAGGAGATATCATGCAGCACTGGCACGATGCCATACGATTTGGATAGATGGCATACTTCCAGCAGGGAAGGGGAGGACGGGGAGGTCATGGCTGTGCCGGGTTTTCCGTCTCCGCCGCATGGGCCAGCTCTTGGAATACCGTGGAGGTGGCCAGCAGTTCTTCATAGGTGCCGGAGGCCACCAGCCGTCCTTCGTCCAAAACCAGAATACGGTCGCAGTGGCGAACGGTGGAAAGACGATGGGTGACCATGATCAGGGTACGCCCTTCGCAAAGCCGCCGCAAGGCATTGGTAAGCCGCCCTTCGGTCTCCGAATCCAATGCGCTGGTGGCCTCGTCGAAGAAAAGTACTCCCGGCTTAAAATACAGGGTGCGGGCGATGGCGATGCGCTGACGCTGGCCGCCGGAAAGTCGGGCACCGTGTTCGCCCAGCGGAGTGTCCAGTCCCTGGGGACTGGAGGCGATGACATCGTCCAGCTGGGCGGTGGCAATGGCGTCATCCAGTGCCTGTCGGTCAATTTGACTGGGGGGTACGCCCAGGGCCAGATTGGCCTGCAGCGTGTCGTTCATCAGGAAAAGCGTCTGGGGGACATAGCCTAGACCATGTTGCCAGGAGGGAATGAGCGTCTGGTCCAGCGTTTTGCCGTCAATGCGAATTTCGCCGTCATCGGGCTGGAGAAGTCCCATCAGGAGTTGCATGAGGGTGCTTTTCCCGCTGCCCGTGGGGCCGACGATGCCAATCGACTCACCGCGGGCAATGCTGAAGGAGAGGTCTTTGAGGGTGTCGGTGGCGGCTCCTGGATGGCGGAAACGCACTTTGCTGACCATGATTTGGTTTGCCATGGGGCAGGGTGGAAGGGCTTCCTCTTCCGCCAGTGAGAGGCGATTGGCAATGCCGTCAAATTGCCTGAGGTCTTCGCAGACGATGCTGAGGGAGACATGATGATAGCGCAGCAGCGTCCAGGACTGCATCAGGTTGATGGCATTGGTGCGCAGTCGCACTAGCGCCATGCCCAGGAGCGCGATCTGGGGCGCCACGGTGGCCAGGTCGCCATGATGCAGATAAAGCGAGGCCAGAGTGACTAGCAGAATGACGCTCAGGGAGATGAATTCCAGATAGGGCCACACGACGCGCAACTGCACATCGTAGGCGCGCTGGGCATTCGTCACGCTTTCCATGGCCTGGTGGAAGCGTTCCGCAAAGAAGGAGCGTTTGCCCAAGATGGTCGCCTCGACTCGCCCCGACAAGGCCTCGGACGCCGCGGTCAGTGCCTGGGCGCGACCGCGCTGTTCCTGTTCGCCGAGTCGTCGCATCCGCTTCTGATGCAGGGCCAGATAGCCTCCCCCAAAGAGCGCCAGCGTGGTCACGGCGACCAAAGTCGTGCCTGGCATCCAGCAGAAAAGCAGGGTGCAGATGCACAGAATCACCACGCTGTTTTGGATGAAATCCAGCAGGGGCGCGATGACATGCTGAAGGACATGGTCGCATTCGGTGACCACCCTCGTCATCAGGTCCCCCGAATTTCGGCTGATGTGAAAGGCTGCCGGAGCCCGCAGATATTCCTTCAAGAGTCGCGAGGAGAGCGCCACCTTGCGGTTGTTTAGCATTCTAGCCTGCAATGAGATGCAAAGAAACATCCAAAGCATGCGCAAGCCATTGGCGGCCAGGACGAGAATGCCGCACAGCCACAATGCGCCATTGGGGGTGGCAATGCCGAATTGCTCAAATCTCTGCAAAAGCCAGTTCACTCCCGCCGAGCCATCACGCTCACCACCGGAGAGCAATAGGGCAATGAAGACCGGCACCGAGGCCAGGGAAAGCAATTCCAATAGGGAATTGACGACCAGTCCAAAGAGCAGTCCGGAAAAGCGCCACAAATCCTGGCGATTCAGCAGATATCGGATGTCGCTCCAGAATTTGCGCATGGGGAAAATACTGGACGCAGGGCGCGTCCAGTGGCAGGTTAGAATCTCACGACTTTTCCGTTTCGACCGGCGTCATAGACGGCCATCACCATCTTGTGGGCGGTGGCAAGGATCTCTTCGCCTGTGATGGGGGGCTCTTGTCCTGCGGCCAGGCAGGAGTAGAAATCCGTGATTTCCTTGTAGTGGCTGGCACCCCAGTAGGAGGGTCCGCCACCATAGTTGAAGACCTCGTTGGGATTCGGCTTGGCCGTGAATTCCCGCCCGTCATTGAGCTTCACCGTGCCTTCTTCCGCCTTGATGGTCGCGATGCCGTTCTCGCAGGAGAGTTCGATCTCGACCTGCGCATCATGCGAATAGTAGTTCATGGCCCAGAAAGAGGCCCGCACGCCATTCTTGAAGGTGATGAGGCCCTCCGCTGCGTCTTCGACCTCAATCACGCCTTTGTGGGCGCGGTTGGCCATGGAGCATTCGATTTCCTTGATGTCGTAGCCGATGAACCAGCACATCAGGTCCAGGGTGTGGATGGCCTGGTCGATGATCGCTCCGCCGCCTTCTTTGTCCCACGTGCCTTTCCAGTCCGATTCGGTGTAATAGCCGTTGGGACGATACCACGTGACATTGCATTTCGCCGCCTTGATTGCCCCTAGACGGCCGCTCTCCAGGCACTGCTTGACCAACTGGGAACCCGCATTATAGCGATTCTGGAAGATGACGCCGAGCTTGTGTTTGGTCTTTTTGGCGGTCTTCACCATCTCCTCGGCCTGTTCCATCGAAATCGCCATCGGCTTCTCGGTGAGGACGTCGCAGCCCATCTTCATGGCGTCAATTGCCACAGGGGCATGGAGATAGTGTGGGAGACAGATATGGATGACGTCCAACTTCTCCTTTTTGATCATCTCCTTATAGTCCGTGTAGGTCTTGGGAGCGCCAAAGAGCTTGGCCATCTGCTTGGCGCGGTCGGGAATCAAATCGCAGACTGCACGAAGCTCGACATTGGGCTGGGCCGCCGCGGGCATGCCATGAAAACGGGAAATTCGGCCGCAGCC
>JAFYIW010000264.1 GCA_017538465.1 Victivallales bacterium | reverse complement strand
GGCGTGTTCATTCGGGTGTGATGCTCTCGTCGTCAACAACGACGAGTCCTCATGAAGGCAAATGCAGTCCAATTTGTAAAAGAGCAAACCGCACCTGACGACTCGATGCGAGCCATCAGGTGCGACGGATGTATGGCATAACTGCGGGAAGAACGGCTTACTCGTCCTCTTCCTTGTCGGCGGCGGCGGTGGCCTCCTCGATCTTCTTGGCCAGCACGGCGGGAACCGGGTCATAGCGGTCGAAGGTCATGGTGAAGGAGCCGCGTCCCTGCGTCATGGAGCGCAACTGCATTGGGTAAGTATAGACCTCAGCCAGCGGCATTTCTGCGGTGAGTTCCTGGAGTCCATCCTCGCTCATCATGCCGAGCACGCGACCGCGGCGGCTGTTGAGATCACCCTGGATGGTTCCAGTGTATTCATCCGGGAACTCAATCTTAAGGCTCATGATGGGCTCAAGCAGTTCAGGCTTGGCTTGCGCCATCGCCGCACGGAAGGCACCGCGAGTCGCAATTTTGAATGCCATTTCGGAGGAATCCACGGGATGTTCCTTGCCGAAGAAGACCACGGCCTTAAAATTAATCACCTTGGAGTGAGAGAGTGGGCCGACCAGGCGTGTCTCCGCCACGCCCTTCTCAATGGCCGGGATGTAGTTCTTCGAGATGGCACCACCGACCACTTCGTTGCCGAATTGGTACTCTTCCTCGGCCGTTCCGGCGAAGGGCTCAATGCGCATGTGCACCTCGGCGAATTGACCATGGCCGCCAGACTGCTTCTTGTGACGGAACACTGCCGTGCCAGTGCCCTTGACCGTCTCGCGGTAGGCCACTCGCGGGGTGGCGAGGGCGGTCGCCACCTTGAAATCGTTCTTGATGCGGTTGGTCAGCAGATTGATCTGCAGATCGCCCATGCCTTTGATGATGGTCTCATGGGTCTCGGCATTGCGCTCGACCTCCAGCGTCTTGTCCTCGCTCATCAGGCGTTGCAATGCGCTGGAGAGCTTGTCATCCTCGCCCTTCGCGGTGGCAGTGATGGCATACATCGTGGTCGGCTGCGGATAGGCCACCGGCTCGTAAACGACATCCGTGGCCCCCGTGGTGAGAACATCCAGCATGCCTGTGTTCTTGAGTTTGGCGACGGCGATGATTTCGCCGGGGCCGGCCTCGTCGACGGGTTCCTGTCCCTTGCCCTGAATCAGCAGGAGATTGCCAAGGCGCTCCTTGTTCTGGTTGGTGGTGTTGGTCAGGTCAAGATCCTTCTTGAGGGTGCCGGAAAGGATGCGGATATAACTGAGCTGGCCGATGAAAGTATCGTTAACCGACTTGAAGACGTAACCCACTGCGGCGGTTCCCTTGCGATCCAGGGTGCCACTGGCCAGCTTCACCGGCACGTCATCGGTCGGGGCGGGACCATAGTCCAGGATGAAGTCCATCATCTCGGCCACGCCGATGTCCTTGGCCACGGAACCCGCAAAGACGGGGATGAGATTCTCGGTCAGGAGCGCTTTACGCAGTCCATGCAGCAGATCCTCATCGCTGAGCGTCTCGCTCTCCATGTATTTCTCCATCAATTCGTCATCCGAACTGGCGACGGCCTCGACCAACTCCGCGTGGGCCTCTTCGTCACCGCCGGAGAGGACGCTGGTGACTGCGGAGAGGCTCGCCTTGGCGCCAACCGGCTTCGTCATCGGGACGGCGGCGTTCTTGAGGAGGCTCTGACGCAGGGTGTCCAGCACTCCCTCGTAGTCCGCGTTGTCGCGGTCAAGTCCATTGATGAAGACCATGCGAGGCAGATGGAGATCGCGGGCCATGCGCCAGGCACGCAGGGTGCCCGGGCCGACGCCGGCGGTGGCGTCCACCACCAGCACCATCAGATCTGCGGCATTGATGGCATTGAGAGCCTCGCCGCAGAAATCGGTTCCTCCGGGGGTGTCCACGAAGAAGAAATGGCCATCTTTCCAGGCGCAGTTCAAAATGGCAGAATAGATGCTGCTCTTGCGGTCCTGCTCCTCCTTGCGGAAATCGGAGACGCTGGTTCCATTGTCTATGCTGCCCTGACGGGAGACGGCACCGGCCTTAAACAGCATCAGGTCCGCCAGCGCAGTCTTGCCCGCACCCGCATGGCCGACCACGACAAAATTACGAATACGTTCAGGGGCACAATTTTTCACAACTTACTCCTATTTCGGTTAAAAGTCCAGATGGTTCAGGTTGAAGGAAGATTTGAGACAAGCAATGTAATTTAATCCTAGAACGGCACTTTTCAATGAAAAGGAAGCAAAAGTATGGCAAAATGGCTGAATTGGATTAAATTAGCCGCCATACCGTTCGACCGTATCGTCCTACCTCGCTCTTTGACACCACGAGCCGATGACCAAGCATTTCAAGGCAACCACCATCGCATTTCTGCTGACCGTCCTTGGTTTATTTCTATGCGCATCCTGTGTCAGCGACCGCACTGCGCTTTATGCGCCCAATGGTGCCGTCAATGCCCTCTCGCCCGTCAGCGACTCCTGGGAGCCTTATAATCGTAGCGTTCAGGCCTTCAATTCGGGTTTCGAACGGCATGTCGCCAATCCCGTATCTCAAATCTGGCGCGTGCTATTGCCATCGCCTGTTCGCACCGGACTTTCCCATTTCAGCGAAAACCTTGAATTTCCCCTCCGACTGACCGCCCATGCCCTGGAAGGACAATGGGGCTATTGCTGGATAGACACCAAGCGTTTCCTGGTCAACACGACCGCCGGCGCATTGGGCTTCTGGGATCCCGCCACCTCCTGGGAATGCCCGCCATTCCCGGCTGTTTCGAGCGGACGCTGGCGCGTTGGCAAGTGCCCTCCGGCGGTTATTTCAATCTCCCCTTTCTAGGCCCCGGCACATTTCGCGACGGAGTGGGAAAACTACTGGATATGCCTTTCAACGTGGTCACGTGGGTGATGCCCGCGCCTGCCTCCTATGCCGTCAGCGGCTCTTTCCGGGTCAATGACATGGCCGCCACCGAGCCAACCATCAATCGCGCCTTTGTCACCCAGCCCTGCCACTATGAGCTGATGAAGCTTCTGACTGTGCTGGGCAACGAGGCCGCCTACTCCGACTATCGGATTCCTGACCGTGACGATTATTCGGCCGACCAGTCTTTTGGGCTGCTGATGCTGAATCCGACCTACGATGGCTTCTACTATGAGGCCCGTCAGCGTCACTTCCGCATGCCTGACGGCAAGAAATTGCCCTACACCTGCTGGCCCTTGCGGGAAGCCAAGAAACTCGCCATCCTGCTGCCAGGCATCGGCGCACATCGACAGTCAGCCGAGCTCTCCGCTCTGGCCGAACAGCTCCGTAACCAGGGTTGCGCCGTGATTGCGCTATCCTCCACCTTCACGCCAGATTACTTTATGAATGTTCCAGGTTTAAATCCGCCCGGCTTTATCCCCGAGGACATCAAATGGCTTGCCCTGGCACTATCTGGCGCGGTGGCGGATTTCACAGAGCATTATCACATTGACCGCGAGGCCCTGGAATCCACCGTGCTGTTGGGTTACTCCCTAGGCGGAATCAATGCCCTGCATCTGGCGGCCGCCGACCAACGGGGGGATTTCCCGCAACCCTTGAAAATCGACCGCTATCTGGCCATCAATCCACCAGTGGATCCGGTCTATGCCCTGAATGTGGTGGACGACTTCTTCAACTACCCTGAGCTATTTCCAGAGGAAGAGCGCAACGAGCGCATTCATGACATCATCATGCGCCTGGCCTGCTGGCTACAGCCCTCCCTCATCAACCCGCCATCGCCGACAGTGCCGCTCACCTTGGAGGAGTCCCGTTTCCTGATTGGCGTGAACATGCGTCTGCATTTGGCGGAAGTTCTGCAAGCCCAAGAGAAACGCAATCCGAGTGGTTTGCTGAAAGAGGACCCGAACGCCTGGTTCCACCGCAACAATCTCTTTGCCGAGACCATGTCCATCTCCTTTGCGGACTACATTTCCAAGGTCGTCGTGCCATGGTATCAGAAAAATGGCTACCCCGACTGCAACGGCGAAGATCTGCGCGAGAAATGCAATCTCCGAAGCCTCGCGGACGAGCTGGCCCAAAACCAGCGCGTGCTTGTCTTCCATAGCCGCAACGACTTTCTGGTCACCGACGACGACCTGGCCTGGATTGAAGCGACCTTTGGTCCTCACGCAACGATTCTGGAGGAAGGAAGCCACCTGGGCGCATTTGCCAATCCCGAATTTGTGCAAACCGTCGTCGGGGCGCTGATGGAATGAGGAATGGAAAGCTCTTGTACTTTTTCACCACGAACAAAACCAACCAAGAATTCTCATGAACATGATGAAAGACATCCTTTGCGTGGCTCTGATATCGGTTTCCCTATTCGCCGCCGAAGTCATCCAGTTGCCCGCTCCGCAGTTGAACGAGGGAACCACGTTGGCGGAGGCCATCCAGAACCGCAAGACCGACCGCGACTTCTCAAACCGCGAGTTGCCGCCACAGATTCTCTCCAATCTCCTATGGGCCGCCAATGGCATCAACCGTCCCGAAACCGGCAAGCGCACGGTGCCAGCCGCCATCGCAAAATACGCCATTCGGCTCTATGTGCTCACCGCCAAGGGCACCTATCTGCATGACTATCAAAAGAATACCCTCACCCTGGTCAATGAGAAAGACCTTCGCGCCTACGCCGAATTCCGTGGCACTATGGGACCCGCCGCAGGAGCGGTCATCTTGATGGTCGCTGACATGGACACCTTCCAGCAAGGCACCCCCGCCGGACGCCCCGCCATTCCGAAGGACAAGTCCACGCTGTGGATTGGCTACGAATCTGGTTCCATCGGGCAGGACATCTACCTCTACTGCGCCTCCGCCGGGCTCAATGCCGTCTGCTGTGCATCCTTTAATGAAGAAGCTTTGACCACGGCGCTGGATTTGCATGGTAGCGTCCGCCCCATCATGGATGTCATTGTGGGATATCCGCCAGAAAAATAAACCCGCGCAAGAATGCCCTGGCACAGAGCGCTTTCCACCTCTTGCCTTCCTGGCGGGACCAGAGTCCGGAATCCAGAGACCAGAGCTTTTACCTTTTCCCTTTGAAACTTTAACCCCCTCTCACCTCTAACCTCTC
>JAFYIW010000263.1 GCA_017538465.1 Victivallales bacterium | reverse complement strand
AGGTGAATGTGCTTGGCCGCTTGCGGGCGAGAAAAAATGGTGAAAAGAGGTTAAATTCCGATGAAACGCATTCTAGTAACTGGTGGTGGCGGATTTCTGGGCAGTTGGCTCTGCGAGAAGATGCTGGAGAAGGGACACGAGGTGATCTGTGTGGATAACTTCTACACTGGCACCCGACGTAACATCTATCATCTGCTCGACAATCCACGTTTCGAGGTCATCCGGCACGACGTGACCTTCCCGCTTTACATCGAGTGCGACGAAATCTTCAACCTGGCGTGTCCCGCCTCGCCCATCCACTACCAGAAGGATCCCACCCAGACCGTGAAGACCTGCGTCCACGGCGCCATCAACATGCTGGGGCTGGCGAAACGCCTCCATGCGAAGATCCTCCAGGCATCCACGAGCGAAGTCTATGGAGATCCGACGGTCCATCCCCAGGTCGAGGGCTATTGGGGCAATGTGAATCCCATCGGTCTTCGCTCCTGCTACGACGAAGGGAAACGCTGCGCGGAGACGCTATTCAACTGCTTCCGTCTTCAGCACAATCTCCGTATCAAGATTATCCGTATCTTCAACACCTACGGACCGCGCATGCATCCCCACGACGGACGCGTGGTCTCCAATTTCATCCTGCAGGCGCTCCAGAACCAGGACATCACCATCTACGGCGACGGCTCGCAGACGCGTTCCTTCTGCTACCGCGATGACCTCATCGACGGCATGATGCGTCTGATGGACACGCCGGACGAGGTCACCGGTCCCGTCAATGTCGGCAATCCCGGAGAGTTCACCATCCTGCAATTGGCCGAGAACATCATTGAACTGACCGGCTCCAAGTCCAAGATCGTGCGGATGCCTCTGCCCTCCGACGACCCGAAGCAACGTCGTCCGGACATCACCAAAGCCAAAGAGCTGTTGGATTGGCAGCCGACCACGCCATTGCGGGAAGGTCTGATCAAGACCATCGCCTACTTTGACGAACTGCTCAAGACCGACCCGGAGTTTTGCGCCGGCTGAAACCACCAAGAGTGCTATGAACTGCATTGAGCGTTTCCAGGCCATCTACCATGGCGATCCGACTGGCGTGACCTTCTGCCCCTATCGTATTTGCCCGGTGGGCGCGCATGTTGACCATCAGTTGGGAAAGGTCACCGGTCTGGCGTTGGACTGCGGCATCCACCTTGCGTATCACCCCAAGCAGAATGGCGTGGTGGAATTGACGAGCCTGCAATTTGGCAAGCGGGCACAGTTCCATGTGGCCTCCACGCCTGAGATCAAGCAGGGCGACTGGGCGGACTATTTGCGGGGCGCGACCATCCAGCTGGGGATGAAATACCGGCTCCGAATCGGTCTGGCCGGCGTCATCGAGGGTAGCCTCCCGATTGGCGGGCTCTCCTCGTCGGCGGCGGTCACCATTGCCTTCCTGATGGCACTCGCCAAGGTCAATGACATCCATTTGAGCGAGTCAGAAGTCATCCAGTTCGCCAAGGCTGCCGAAAACAAATACGTCGGCGTCTCCTGCGGCACCCTCGACCAATCCTGCGAGGTCTATTGCCGTAAGAATCAACTGCTTTACTTGGATACCAAGGATGGTTCCTATGAGCTGATTCCTCAAAGTCCCACCATGAAGCCCTATCGCATTGCGATTTTCTTCTCGGGGCTGGAACGCGCGTTGGTGTCCTCCAAATTCAATACCCGCGTGGATGAGTGCCGCGCGGCCGCATACGCGCTTCTGGCCTACGCCGGGATGGACTACGGGAACATTTTCGAGACGGCCCTGCGGCAGGTTCCCCGTGAGGTGTTTGAACGCTACGGAGAACGATTGCCGGAGCCGTGGCTTCGTCGCGCCAAACACTATTTCACCGAGTATGAACGGGCAGAACAAGGCGTGGCTGCCTGGCGCAAGGGCGACATCGAGGAGTTCGGGCGTATCTCCTTCGCCAGCGGAAGGTCCTCCATCGAACTCTGGGAAGGCGGTTCTCCTGAACTCAAGGAACTCTACCGCATCATGACGCAGACCGATGGCATCTACGGCGGACGCTTCTCCGGCGCCGGGTTCAAGGGGTGTTGCATGGCGCTCATTGACCCCGCCTTCGCTGAAAGCATCACCCGGCAGGCGACCGATGAATACCTCAAGGCATTCCCTGCCCTGAAAGGGAAATTCTCCGTGCACATCTGCGACAGCGCCGACGGCGTGGCCGCTCAACTGTAACGCTGCTGCATTCCCCAACCTTCATTTTCGTTCTTCATTCGAGATGCAGTGTCTCATTCTTGCCGCCGGATACGCCACACGGCTGTATCCCCTCACCGAAAATTTCCCCAAGCCGCTTCTGGAGATTCAGGGCAAGCCCATTCTGGACTGGTTGATCGACGACTTGGAGACGACCGGAAAAATCTCCGGGTATGCGGTGGTTTCCAATCATCGTTTCAAGACGTGTTTTGACGAATGGGCGTCGAAACGTCCACAGCGCATCGCGGTCGTGGATGACGGGACCTCCACCAACGAAACGCGCCTCGGCGCGGTCCGGGACATCCAGTTCGCCATCGACGCCCTCAAGCTGGACGATGATTTGCTGGTGATGGCCGGCGACAACCTGCTGGATTTCAGTCTCGCTCACTTCGTGCGTTATGCGCTGGAGAAGCAGACCTCCTGCGTGATGCGCTACTACGAACACGATGAGATGCGGCTGCTTAGGACCGGCGTGCTCGCCATTGACGAAAAAGACCGCATCCTTGAGATGACGGAGAAGTCTCCCACGCCAGCCACTCACTGGGCGTGTCCCGCCTTCTATTGCTTCCGCCGCGAGGATGTCGGCTTGGTGAAGACCGCCATTGCGGAGGGCTGCCCGGTAGATGCGCCCGGTAGCTTCATCGCCTGGCTCTGCCATCGCGTGCCTGTCCACGCGATGGAGATGCCGGGGCGTCGCTTTGACATCGGCAACCTGGCCAGCTACCAGGAAGTGCAGCAGAATTACCGCGGAATCGCCCAATAGTTCCATTCCGTTCCATTATGCTTGAGCCCAATGTCAATCTGACTGGCAAGACCGTCCTGGTGACCGGCGCGGCTGGCTTCATCGGTGCCAAACTAGTGGCCAGGTTGCTTGCAGATGTGCCGAAATGCGCAGTCATCGGCCTGGACAATTTGAACGACTACTACGACGTCTCCCTCAAAGAATGGCGTCTGCGGGAATTGTCTTCATTGGCCGAAACGGCGGGGGCAGGTCGCTGGGAATTCGTGCGCGGAAGCATCGCGGACGCGGCGTTGATGAACCGCCTCTTTGAGCGGCACCGCCCGCAGGTCGTGGTGAATCTGGCGGCGCAGGCGGGCGTGCGCTATTCCATCACGCATCCCGAGGCGTATGTCGAAGCCAACTTGATTGGCTTTTACAATGTCCTGGAGGCTTGCCGGCATTTCCCCGTGGAGCATCTGGTCTATGCTTCCAGTTCATCGGTCTATGGGAGCAATAAGAAAGTGCCATACGCAGTGGAGGACCGCGTGGACAACCCGGTATCCCTTTACGCCGCCACCAAGAAATCCAATGAGCTCCTCGCGCATGCGTATTCAAAATTGTACAACATCCCCTCTACCGGATTGCGTTTCTTCACGGTCTATGGCCCGGCCGGTCGCCCCGACATGGCCTACTTCAGTTTCACCAACCGGCTGCGCGAGGGCAAGACCATCGAGATTTTCAACTTCGGAAACTGCAAACGAGATTTCACCTACGTGGATGACATTGTCGAGGGAGTGTGCCGCGTGATGTGCCGCGCCCCTGAAAAACAGGACGGCGAAGACGGGTTGCCGCTGCCGCCTTATCGCATCTATAACATCGGCAATTCCTCGCCGGAAAATCTCCTGACCTTTGTGGATGTCCTCCAGCGGGAACTTCTTCGCGCAGGCGTCCTGCCCGAAGACTACGACTTCGAGGCGCACAAAAAACTGGTTCCCATGCAGCCGGGGGACGTGCCCGCGACCTACGCGGACACCTCCGCCCTTGAACGCGACACCGGCTTCAGGCCCTCCACGCCTCTGCGCGTTGGCCTGCGCCGTTTCGCCGAGTGGTATCGGAAATTCTACCTTGAATAGCCATGATTGATTTTCATTGTCATATCTTGCCTGGCGTTGACGACGGGGCGCAAAACATCGAAGAGTCCCTGGCATTGGCGCAGCAATGCGTGAAGGCGGGAGTGGACGCCGTGGTGGCGACGCCGCATGGCCATGGAAGCGTTTTGGACACATTGCTGCCCAAACGCCAGGCCGCCTTCCGGCAGCTAGGCGAGGCATTGCAGAGGGAGAACATCCCGCTTAAGCTCTATCCGGGAATGGAGTATTTTGCGGACGGGCATTCGGTGGACATGGCAGTCGCGCATCCGGAAATCCTCTGCGGCATTCCCGGCACTCCCTATCGTCCTCTTCTGCTGGAAATCTCCATTGACATGGATTTGCAGTTTGTGAAGGATCTCCTTTTCATGGCGCAGCTGAAAGGCATCCCGTTGGTGCTGGCGCATCCCGAACGCTACAAGAATTTCCGGAAATCCTTTCCGTTGCTTTGTGAATTGATGGACAAGGGACTGGTTCTGCAGTTCAATTCGGAGGATTTCCGCAAGTCCTTTTTCCATCGCGCTATCCCCAATATGATGCTGGCACTCATGGATCATGACCCAACCCGCGTGGTGATCGGCTCGGATGCGCATGACGCCGAAGAACGCCCTGCCGGCTTGCAAATCGCCCAGGAAAGCATCAGCAAAACCCTTGGGAAGGCAGTCTGGGAACAGGTGAGTCAGCAGAATCCGGCAGAATTGATCGGGTTATGATGGAGGCGTTACCAGATGTCGTGATGTGACAGGGGTTGACGTATGTTGTCATGGCGCAAAAAGCAAACCATTCCCAAAATTACGTTTTTTTTGTATTTTTCTCGAAAATTTT
>JAFYIW010000262.1 GCA_017538465.1 Victivallales bacterium | reverse complement strand
GTGGACTTCAGCTACGAGGTCTCCCGCGCCTTGGCCGCCTGCGAGGGCGCGATTCTGCTGATTGACGCTTCGCAGGGAGTCCAGGCGCAGACCATCGCCAATCTCAATCTGGCGCTGGAGCAGAATCTCACCATCATTCCGGTCATCAATAAAATCGACCTGCCTTCCGCCGATGTGCCGATGTGCCTGGAGCAATTGGAGGAACTGCTGACCATCCCGCGCGAGGAGGCATTGCAGGTCTCCGCCCGCGCCGACCTGGGCATCGAGGAACTCATGGAGGCAGTGGTGGAGCGCATCCCTCCGCCCAAGGTCAGCGGCGACCGCCTCCAGGCGTTGGTCTATGACTCCCTTTTCGATGACTATCGCGGGGTGGTCACCTACGTGCGTATCGTCAACGGCTCCGTCCGCCCCAAGAATCCCATCAAGCTGATGGCGACGGACGTCACCACCGACGTCAAGGAGGTCGGCTACTTCACCCCGCGGATGAAGGCGGTCGAGGAACTGGGTCCAGGCGACGTGGGATATATCATCACCACCCTCAAGAGTCCCAAAGACATCAAAGTCGGCGACACCGTCACCAGCGGTGCGCCAGGCATGGGGGCCGCCGATGCCCTGCCCGGCTTCAAGCAGTCGGTCCCGATGGTCTTCAGTGGCATCTACCCCATTGAGGCAGACCAATATGAACAATTGAAGTTCAACATCTCCAAACTTCAGCTCAACGATCCCGCATTCATCGCCATCCCCGAGAACTCCATCGCATTGGGCGCGGGCTTCCGATGCGGCTTCCTCGGACTGCTCCACATGGACATCGTGCAGGAGCGACTGCGCCGCGACTACGACATGGACCTCATTCTCACCTACCCGTCCGTCGAATACCATGTCTATCTGAAGGACGGCACGATGAAGAAGGTGGACAACCCGCTGTATATGCCAGACGCCAGTGTCATCGAACACACCGAGGAGCCGATGATCAAGAGCCAGATCATCTCGCCGGTCAAGTTCATGGGCGCCATCATGAACCTCGTGATGGACAAACGGGGAACCGTCCTCAAGACCGACAATGTGGACGCCAATCACGTGATGATCACCGCGCGGATGCCCCTCCACGAGATCGTGCTGGACTTCTACGACAAGCTCAAGACCATCACCCGCGGATACGGCTCCATGGACTATTCGCCCGACGGCTACGAGCCAGGCCCGATGGTCAAGCTGGAGATTCTGGTCAACGGCGAGGCGGTGGACGCCTTTGCCTCCATCTGCCATGCGGACCGCGCCGTCGAGCGCGCCCGCACCATCTGCAAGCGCCTGCGCGAGGCCATCCCGCCCCAGCAGTTCAAGGTCGCCCTGCAGGGGGCGATTGGAGGGCGCATCATCGCCCGCGAGGACGTGCGCCAATACCGCAAGGACGTGCTGGCCAAATGCTACGGCGGCGACATCACCCGCAAGCGCAAGCTCCTGGAGAAGCAGAAGGAGGGCAAGAAGCGCATGAAGCTCTATGGCAGCGTGAACATCCCGCAGGAAGCCTTCATCGCCGTCCTGCGCAACGACGAGGAGAACAAGTAAGCCATGTCGTTGCCATTTGTCATCCTGCTGGATCTGCTGCTGATTTACTTCTTCTTCGGAAGCAATCTCGTCGAATGGTTCACCCCGCCGTCCCAGCGGCCGCGGCGTCAGTTGAAGGAGCAAACCAAGAACCTGAAGGCTTTGCTTCATCGCAATCGCGACCTGTTCAATGACAAGCAGTTGAATACGGCCACGGCGATGTTGGGAGAATGCACCACGCGCCTGGCGGACAAGAAACCGATCCCCCAGGCGGAATTTCAGGGGCTGTCCGAGAAAATCGCCAAAACCATCGAGGCTCTCCCCCTGCCTCGCGCCCTGCCATCTCTGCGCAATTCCTTCGAGGTCATCGTGGTGGCTTTCGGAGTGGCATTTTCCCTGCGGTCGCTGTTGATCGGCCCCTTTGGCATCCCCACTGGGTCCATGCAACCGACCCTGTATGGCATCCACTACATTCAGCGCGATGAGCCGCAAGAGTTCTCCCTGCCCCGACGAGTCTTCGACTACCTGAATTACTCCCAGCGTCATCTGCGTTTTGTCGCCCCCGCTGACGGGAAGCTGGACTATCTTCATCTTCAGCCCGCCCGTTCCCTGCCCCTTCTGCCCAATACCCAACTGACCTTCCAGTCCGAGCAGGGGGCCGCCCAGGCCTGGCTTTTCCCGGCCACCCAGATCGACACCCAGAAGACCATCCAGGAGGAATACCATGACATCTTCCTGTCGGCGGCCAGGGAGCCATGGCTCGGTGCACCTCAACTGTCATTCCAAAAAGGCGACGTGGTCTTCAACGGCGTCATGGAACAGGGGGACCACCTTTTCGTCAATCGTCTCAGCCTGGCTTTCCACGACCCGTCCCGCGGGCAGGTGATGGTTTTTGACACCAAGGGCATCCTCTACAACGGCACGCCGTTGTCCGGACAATATTACATCAAACGCATTGTCGGCATGCCAGGCGACACTCTCAAAATCATGGACCGTGCGCTCTGGGTGAGGCCTGCCGGAAAAAACGATTTCCACAAACTGGATGGCGATGACGCGCCTGGCTTCGCCAAAATCAACTCGCAGACCGGCGGCTATCGCGGCTATGCCGTCATGCCCTCCGCCCAATACCTGCGCTACGAAGGCGAGGAATACACCGTCCCGTCAGAATGTTACTTCATGATGGGGGACAACACGGAGAACAGTCTGGACAGCCGATTCTGGGGGGCGGTTCCCCGCGAAAACCTCGTCGGCAGTCCCTGCTTCGTGTGGTGGCCTTTCTCCGAACGTTTCGGCTTTTTCAGGGACTAACCATTTCCATAACGACCATGGCAATTGAAAATCAATACCTCTACCAGATTGGCAACGAGCCGGCGCAGGGGCCATTTGACGAAAAGTCCATCATCGCCTTGGCACAGAGCGGAAAAATTCCCTATGACGCCAAGATCCGAAGCACCCTTTTGCCTATCTGGACCAAGGCCAGGGATGTCGATTTCCTCAAGGACATTTACCGCGACATTCTCTTGAAGATGGCGGAGGCCCACAGCCTGTCAGACAAGGCGAAGCGCAACGCGCGAATGAATCTCCGTGGCGACTTTGACCCCATGGCCACGGCGCTTTCGCAGGAAGGCATCACCTACGAGGCAACGACCCCCATCGCCCGCACCTTGGTTGCCATGACGGATCTTCTGCTGGAGGCGGCTGGCGCGCTTGCCATTATGTTCGTTTGCTGGATTCTGGTGTGCTTTCACATCCTTCCATCGAGCATCGCCACGTACGTCTTCCTTGCGGTGGTCTGGATTGGCCTGGGAATCTACCATGTTTGGATGCTGAATGTCTATGGGCAGACCCTGGGCATGCGCTTCTGGGGACTGGTGGCCATCACCGCCGACAAGCGCCCCGTATATTGTTTCCGCGCGTACGGCTATTTTCTGCTGGTTTGTCTCTTCGGCGTTTTCACTCCGTTCACCTGGCTGTTGACCGGAGGTCGTTTCTCCTTGCAGGAATATCTCGCGGACCTGCGCATTCGCCGCATCCATATCGCGCGCCAGAACTACTGATTGGGCATTCCTCGCCATGACCAGCCAAACCGCACAATCGACCACTTTGCCCAGTCGCCGCCTCCTCCCATGGCGCCTGGGATGGCATTTGTTGGGCGAAAGCGCGGTGCCTGTTTTCGGCGCAATTGCCATCCTGAGCATGACTTGCCTGTTGCTGGCGGTCTTTGACGACCTGCCGGATTTCCAAGGGGCCGACCTGTCGCTTCGCACGGAGCTGCTCTATTTCCTCGCGCGGACTCTGGATCCCATCGAGAC
>JAFYIW010000261.1 GCA_017538465.1 Victivallales bacterium | reverse complement strand
AGTCGTGAAGCAGCACCTCGCCTCGCTCGCGCCAGGCCCTGCATGGCTGGACGATGTGAAGGTCAATTATAACGGGAATCGGGCTGGCAATATTCAGAGGCTGCGGAAACTGGCGCTGCTGCTCGACGACGAGGGGGAAGTGATCCATTCGTTCGGCTTTATTGCTGGGAATTGGGGCGATTACCATTTCGACACACCCAAACCTGGCTTCGGCGGCGGCTCGGCAACGCGCGAAGAACTACTTGAATACTTCACCCGAGTTCGCCAGCTCACGCCGAGATTCCGCCTCGGCATCTACAACTGGATCAGCTCGGCGATGATCGATTCGGAGGTTTTCCACAAGCATCCAGAATACTTTCTGATTAAAGACCGCAGCGGTCGCGACAGAAACCTCTTCCCTGGCAACTATGTCTTCAACTACCCGACCATGATCAACCGACCCGACGCGGCGGAGTTCATGCTCAGCAACTTCCAATATCTGATCGATCACTTCAAGGTCGATTTCATCTATCTCGACGAGACCAAGACCATCAGCCTTATCGACTGGGAAAAAGGCGACCTCATGCGCGACGACCATTGGGCGGATTTCTGGCAGAAAATGCACAGGATGGGGGAGAAGCATCAGGTCCTCATGTTCGGCAATGGTCGCGGCAATCCCCACTTCGAACTCAACTACATCGAGGCGCGCGGGCAACTCGCGCCGAGCTACTGGCGCCAATTCTGCGGCATGGCGATGGCGGTTGCCAACTTCGTGAACCACCGCCCTGGTGGCCGAGTTGCGCTGCTCTACTGGAATGCTGGCATGGACTACATCCCACGCGTTCTGGCCAACGGTTTCATCCCCGTCATCAACACCCTTAACTACCAGCAGATTCCCTATGTTTCAGCCAGCTACGAACTCGGCAAAAGCACAATTTGCGATCTTGCCTATGCGCCCGACTGGAAAAACGACCCCACAACCGAACTGGAAAGCTACTGCATTCGTCGCGTCCCAGGCAATGAGGTCGTCTTTTCCGTCATCAACCGCTCCAAGTCCGACACCGCGCAGGTCTGGATCGACACAGCCAACCTCCCACCGCACCTCACCGTCTGGTGCTGCCGCGTTCAGAAGTATCAGGACGCCGCCGCCAAGTACGGATTCGGCGAGCGTGAACGCCAAAGCAACTATCTTGCGACTGGCTGGCGCGAAGGCCTCATCACCCGCCCCGAACTCCTTTACTCAGGAGACAATCCTGGCAAGCTGGAAGTGGTGCTCAAGGATTTTCCCAAGGACGAATTCGCACAGATCGTGATCGTCCCCACGCCAGGCGGCGTCTATTCGGTCGATGGCCAACCCTGCAACTACTTCTTCGCGATGACTCGGAAGGTCGCGCTTTCCAATGACGGCGACACCCTGACCGTCCGTTCGCAGGCGGAGCGCGCCGAGATCATTCTACCCCATCCGCCTGGCCGTTACACGGTCAACGGTCAAAGCGTTGTCAGCCGCCTGGTGCGCTTCGGCGAGCGCAGCTTCGCCGTGGTGGAAGTACCGCGCGGCGAGTCCGCAATCCAGCGCGAAGGCGATGCGGAGTTTCCCTCGGCGCCTTTCACCGCCGAACTGAAACAGGGGTTGCTCGCGATCACTGGTACGCCTGGCTATGTCACTATTCATGATGAGAACGGCTTCCTCCTCTACTGCGGCAACGCTCCAAAACTTCCAGAATACCACGACGCGGCGAAGCTGGTGCTGAATACGCTCGACGGCAAGCATCCAGTCAAACTCGCAATCAGCTCGGGCAAGCCCAGTCCCGCGATGCTTGTCCCTGAGGAGCCGCTGCACCCAGCCAAGCTCACGCAGCAACCGCTGTCCGAACCGCGAAGCCTGGACGGTGCGCACATTCTCGAAAGCGTATGTTACACCTCGCAATGGCGCAACGCGAGCGGCTTCCAGAACGCTCTGGAGCCATTCACCGCCGAGGCAGCCTCTGCGACGCTAACACTCACGGCAGGCACCACACGCAAAGTCATGGATTACAATGGACACGCCGCCGCAGGATTTCTGCTCGACAACGTGCGTAAGGTCGAGCTAGAACTATCCACCACCTTCCCGCACGGTGGCGGGATCTTCCGCACCCATACCAACCGCTACCAGCATAATCCCGCAGAATTCGCGGGCATCATGCTCGACTTTCAGACGCAGGATGGAGCATTTGTCCGCAAGGCGCTCTCGGTCGGCGTTCTGAATGTGGAGAATCCCCGTCCGGGCAGTCATGCCTACGGCGCGAAAACCACCGCGCAGGAGGTGTACGAACTCGGCAATTTCGTCGCGCAGGACGCCGTTCGGATCTTCACGCTGGATCTTTCTGCGCTCGCACCGAAGAATTGGAACGGCAAAGTCTATCTCTCCTGCGCCACCAGTTTGGTGAATCCTGACAGGCGCATCACGCTGAAACTCCGTCACGCCAACGACGCAGCCAAGGCCGAGACCATTACGCCAATTGACCGCACCGACTTCGCTCGAACGGCCACCGTGCCGCAGGTCACGGTCCTAAATCTCGGCATCGGCGGGTACACCACTGGCAATATCCGAAAAAACACACTTGCCAAGGCGCTGGCGGCCAAACCCGCCGCAACAGTGCTTCTCGCTGGAACCAACGATATGCTTAACTCCAAAAAACTCGCGACCTTCGAGGAGTTCGAGCGCAATCTGCGCTTTCTGGTCCAAAGCCTCAAGGAGAGCGGTTCCGTAGTCGTGATGAACACCCTGCCGCCCTGCTCAGAGTCACTGCTTCTCGCCCGCCACAAACAGGAGAACTTCGGCGAATTCTCCCCGTCGGAACGGATCAACCGTGCAAACGCAATCATCCGAAAGGTTGCTGCGGACTCCCAGTGTGAACTCGTGGACCTTCATAAGATCATCGCGGACTCTGGT
>JAFYIW010000260.1 GCA_017538465.1 Victivallales bacterium | reverse complement strand
TACTATTTCCAGACATTTTGTCCAATTGTCAAGTTCAGAAAAACCAGCTTCGTTTCCACGGCAGAGGCAGGCGGACCGAAGCCAGAGGCTCCGTTTTGCCATTTTCCATCCAAATCATTTCAACCTCAAGAAAGATGTTCCGCTGATGGGAATCGGGTGCAAGTTTATCCGTCTCATATCTGCAATTGACTTTTAGAAGCACGTCACAGTCGCTTTCGGACTCAGTCAGCACCCAATCCCACGGTTCCAGTAGTTGCTCTTCCCCGATGGAATCCTTCCGCTCCTCGTAGAGTTTCCAGCTTTGGGGATGCTCCTCGCGCATCGTCTCAAAGCCCTTTGCGAAGGCCTCCGGCGAACGAAGCATCTCCAAGGAGGCGAAAACGAACGACTTCAATCTCTCCCCGTTAAGCCGGACGCTGTTCCCTCCCCGTTCGGGAATCATGCGGTTGCCCAGTCCGTTATGGATTTCAACCTTCACCTTCACCGGCCGGGCAGGCGGCCGCTGACGCGCCAAATTCAGTGCCAGCAAGGCAAAGGCCGCCCGGAGTTCCGCCTCCCCCGGAGGCTGCGTCCAGGCGATATTGTCCACGCACCCGAATGCCAGCAAAGACAGGAGGCAGCATAGCGCCATCCATCCTGCCCTGCGGCACAGGCGGCCTTCGCTCGAGGCAATTGTCCCGCTCATTTCACCAGATCCTTCGCGGCCAATTCCACATTGCACGCCCATTTCTCAGTTCCAACTCCTGGGCCCACTTTCCCTCCTCTGGTGAGCTCAAAGACCCTGAAATAGAATAGATAGACGGTTCCATCGCCGAAGGTATTCTGCGTCATCTCGATTTGAACCAGCAGTTCCGGGGTCTTGTATGCCTCAAGCGAATCCACGTCCTCTCTTTCAAGAACAACCAACCCGCCAGCCTGATCCGTCCCGAACGCTCCCGTCCATGTGACAAACGGCTGCTGGCGAGGCTTCCATTTCCAGTCCGGCCCCTCTCCGAGGCGTTCCCCCAGCTCGGCATATTCCTCCGGAAATTTCTCCGGCATGACCTTCTTCATATACCAGTTCAGCTCCTGGGGGCTGCCGAGCAGCATCTTGAACTTGTTCGTTAGAAAATCCGTATTGACCCGCCGGCCTCCGACTGTGACAAGGCCCTGCTTCTCGGCCGGGAACCAGATGTAGATCTGGGGGATGCATTCCGCATCCGTGGCTTCCGGATGGCTTTCCTTCCAAGCCTCGGGATACTCCTTCAGAAACTTCTCGAACTCCCCGTCAAGCAAATGCACCATGATTCTGGCGCACGCCAATTCCAGATCGTCATATGCAACCGTTCGTTCCTCCGCCAGGCTGGAAGTCCCGAACATCCTGCATCCAGACAACGCCAGTACCCCGACAAACCAGACTGCCATCCAGAACAGATTCTTCTTCACGAAACCATGTGTCATTGTCATCTCCTGTTGTTATTTCTTCGGTTGATTTCTTCCGCGGCGCACCAGGCGCCGTCACGCGCACTGGCGCGCCAGACTCCTTTCATTTGGCCTTCAGCAGCAGTGGATTCCACACTCCGCCGTCATGTCCGTGGAAATCCACGTAGAGTACGGCGGATATCCACCCGTCAGGAATAACCACCTGGATCTCGCCGTCATTAGGACTCTCGCTGGTCAGTGTCAGTGTCCGGTCTTTTGGGATGTCCACCAAGGCCACCCGGTACAGCCACGGGCTTCTCTGCATGCACCGCAAGTCCGGCTTCATGTTCCAATCGAATTGACGCGCGAAAAGCCAGATGGCCGGCACCCCAAAGCGAATGACATTCTTGGCGACTGCATGGTCGTCACCCACCATCTTCGCCCCCACCTGCGACCCGGCGACCACCGCCGCGTCCCGAATGAAAATGCGTGAGAACTGTTCCCAAAAGAGACGCCGTTCGCGGGCGGCGAACTCCAACGCCAGCCCCTCATACATCTTGGCGGCCACCTCCGTCTCCGTGGGGCCATCATCCACCCACACCGTCACAGGGCTTGCGTCGGGGTCGAAAGCGCCATTTTCCGCCCGCATGGCCTCCTTCTCTTCCGGCAGCGAAGTGAAGGAGAAAACCGTCATGAACCCCACTCCAACTTTCCGTGCGGCCAGCACCGGCCCCTTTCCAGAGGCGACGATGACCAGCACCTTGTTGTCCAGGCCCTGCGGACTCTTAAGCCCGTTGCTAATTCTCCCACACGTCTCCTGCGCCAACCCGCTGTCGAAGACCTTGCCCAGAAATGTAAATGTCCTATCATCCCTACGGTCGGCTTCTTTGTTTGCCAGCCCGGCCAGGAATGCCCCCAGCAGACAGCTGGCAGGGTTGCAGCACCGGGCCAGAGCCGCATTCGCCGACTGGTCGGCGAAATTCAGCCAATCCTGATGTTCCTGCCAGCATTTCCGGTAGTCTGCCTCGGTCTGGGAATTTCCCCTCTGAGCCAGGGCGTTCTCCATTTCATTCCCATACTCCTTGGCTCCTTCTTCCCAGCCCTGCGCCTGCGCGTAGAGCGGGTCCCATAGTCTTGATGACATGGCCTCCAGCTCCGCCAGGGCACCCCCGCTGTTTCCCTGGCCCAGGTGATTCAATGCCAGATAGAAATACGTCTGGAACGCATCCCGGAACATCGGTTCATACTCCCCCTGCGACACCGCCGCCTTATTCAGCACATCGGCCGCCCGGCGCACCTGCGATTTCTGCGTGACCTTGATTTGCTCATCCATCGCCTGGTCAAGCAAATCTTTGCTGCTTTCATAGTCCCCCCGGAGGAAGGCCTCGCGCCCATAATCCACGGACAACGGCCTTGTCGTACGGCAGCTGGCGCCGCAGATGGCCAGCCAGGCAATTCCGGACAGTAACAGGAGATTTCCCTTGCGATGATTCGAATTCGACATGATGAAATGCATGGAAGGTTGAAGAATGGTTTGGTCTTTGGGGATAAAAAGCATTCCGGAACGGGCACGCGCTTCAGGAAGATTCCAGGCCAAGGCGCTCTTCCACAAACGGCCCGTCCAAGGACGGTGCGGCGATGAAGCCGGAGCGCCGCACCGCGCCGGGGACGGAACTTTATTCTTCGGCAGGCAGAATCTTCGGCTCGGAATCGTCCTCCGGAGCGAAGTTTTCCTCGATCTGCGAGTAGATTTCCGCGCAGGCCTGCTTCAGCATCGGAGCGAAGACATCGTTGACGAAAAGGTCGGGGTTGAACGGCTTCTTTTCATGCCAGTCCGCCACGCAGTTGCCCGCCAGGACGGTCCTTCGCCGACTCAGATCATAGACGCTGAAAGTCACGACCAGGGAATAATCCGTCATGCAGGTCTCGATGCCATAGTCCTCGAAGACTTCTCTTCGCGTCTTATAGCTGAGTTCCGAGACCACGCACTGGACGACATGCGTCACCTGCCCGGCCAGGACGGCCGCCTGAAGCTCCTGCCAGTCCAGCCCGCCGCCATTCCTGCCGGGATAGATGGTCATCCCCTCGCGGCCCCCAAGCATGCCGTTGAGCAGGCTGGCCCCGCCGGGAATGTTCATCGTGCCATTGCGCAACGCCGACAGCACCCTCCCGACAATCCCCGGCATCTCCTTCAGCATCAGCTGGTCGCTCGAGGTGAACTCCATGACCCCGAAACGGACAAGGTATCCGGACGGGAACTGCTCGGGCAATTGCAATGTGGCATACGACAATGGCGCAGACGGGACGAAAGCCGTGCCGTCGTCCGCAGGAGACTCCCCCTGCTGTTGGCCATCCGTTTCCCCAGGCTGTTCTTGCGGAACATCGCCGTCCACATCGGCGGGCGGCTCTTCCGGCTGCGGCTCCGTCGGCTTCAACGGCGGATTCACCACCACCACCGGCGGCTCTTCCGGCTGCGGCTCCGTCGGCTCCACCAACGGCGGATTCACCACCACCACCGGCGGCTCTTCCGGCTGCGGTTCGCGGAGCCAGAATTTCTGTCCCACTTCGAGCACGCCATAGCCATTCCACTTATTCAGCTCGGAGATGTCAAGCCCATATTGATAGGCGATGTCCAACGTGGAGTCACCCTCCTGAATCACGACATACCCGCAGGACGGAATCGGCCTGGACGGCGAGGATTCCGAACACGCCGCCTGGACAGGCGCAACTCCCAAGGCAATGGCGACCAGCGCCACGCCAAACAGCATCAAATGAAAAGTCCTCTTCATGGCAAAAAACCTCGCTTGTTCCTGACTGTTCTACTTTTCCACGGCTTTTTCGTGTTCCCGCCACCAGTTGAGCACGTCTTCGGCGCTTCTCTCGGCCAGAGTTTCCATGTGTCCGGGACGGGCTTCCAAGGTCTCAATTACTTCTTTGGCACGAATGCCCCTCCCTTTTTCTTTGAAAAAAGGCTGTGCCTCGGTAATGAACAATTCCCTTCCGCTATCCACCTCAATAATCTCGACCTGGCAGCTGAAATCGAAGGAAGGGAAATACCTGGGACCGTCAGGGGTGCCTGCAGCGGGGGGTTGATACGTACTTTCAATATCCGCTTGCCTCCACACTCCACCGAAAGTGTACTTCGGACGGAAGATATATTTCACGCCAACGCCAAGCAGCGCGCCCAGCCGTGGCCAGTCGCCAGCCAGCAGGTCGTCGAGGCTTTCCTTTCCCATGGCCGACAGGGCATTTTCGATGCTCCCCTCCCCAGTGACCGCCGCAAGGGAGATGCCACCCTTTGTCAGAGTGTCTCGCATCCTCTCTTCGCAGCCCTTGACGATTTCCTTTTCCTCTTCCTCTGCATCAGACATCGAAGGGAGGAGCAAAACCGCATCTGGCGAACGGTGCGGAGAGAAGAGCTGCCTGACGCAGGCCTTCAGCTCCTGCGGCAGAGTCTCGGCCGCCAAAGTCTTCAGACTCCATAGAACCCGATGGTTACGATCCAGAACGCCCGTGGAGCCATCGAAGAGATTCATCTGGAGCATCCAGGGGCCGTCGCTGTTCGCGTCGCCTGTCTTGACCAGCGATGACGCCAGCAAATAGGAGACGCCCTGAATTGACTCCGCGTTCAGCACTTCTCCGTCTTGCCTGACCAGATGCGTGCCGTCGAAGGTAATTTCCTGGAGCATTGACGACAGATTTGCCCGAGTGACGACCCGGAACTCCAGAGCATCCGGCTTTCGTTCCTGCGCGGCATACTCATTGACCTCCGCCTCAAGGGTCTGCCAGAACCACTTGCACAGCTCTGGCGTAAGCGAGGAGTCGCAGTTGGGCTTCAACACGGCCAGGTGTTTGGGAGATGATGCGGCGTCGCCGTTCTCTGCGCCCAGCGCAGGCCATGCGCAAACCGCCGCGAACAAGAGCAAAAAGATGGTATTTTTCATTTGTGTCACTCCTGAATTGAATGAGATTTTGACGAAATTTCCCAATGCGCCCCGGATTCTATTCCCCGGGGTTTACGTAGTCTTCCACTGAGTATTCAACCCATTTCCCTTCTCCATATTTGTCCTTGATGATGATTTTGCCGCATTCTTTATCCCATGTATTGGGCAACGTCTTCTTCAGTGTTTCAATTTTGCTTTGCAAGCACGTTCTCAAGGCACGCCGCAGTTCATCCGGATCTACGCCTGCAGCCGGCTCAATGTACAGGGTTATTTTTTTGCCTTTCCCGGCGGTTGTCCCGTTTGCGATTTCGTAAAAGGCATTCAATTGATTAATGTCCGCGCGATTCGTGATTGAAAAATCCTTCGTCATGTCTGTGGACTTCCACTTGGAAAATGGTTTTTTCTTTTGCCGAGGAAGGCGCTGGCCGTCCTTCTCGTTTTTGGGCTCTGTTCCTGGTGGATCCCCTTCGGTATTTCCTCCGGGATTCGCTGCGTCCCCACCGGAATCCGGCGGCGAACCAGGTTTATTGGAATTCGTGGCATCCCCACCGGAATCCGGCGGCGAACCAGAGTTGCCGGGATTCTTCTCGTCCTCTGATGTATCCGTGTTTGTTCCGCCCGATCCAGGTGTATCCGTGTTTGTTCCGCCCGATCCAGGGGCATCGGAACCCTCCTTCGGTGGTATTGTCCCCGGGGTAGGTCCGCGGAGCCAGAATTTCTTCCCCACTTCGAGCCTGCCAGAACCATTCCATTTGTTCAAATCCGCAACAGCAACACCGTACCGCTCGGATATGCTTGACGTGTCGTCTCCAGCTTGTATGATTACATATCCGCACT
>JAFYIW010000259.1 GCA_017538465.1 Victivallales bacterium | reverse complement strand
CTCGCCGCTTCACGGCTATTAAGGTGCCCTCATGGAGAACAAAGCGATGAATTTAAGGGGGCACCACACCTAAGTGTGGTGATTCCTAAATGCGCATGCCGTTTCAGGGATTCAGAGCGAGGCGGAAGCCGCAGTCGGCGCAGCGGAAATAGGGTCCGCGATAGGTGAAGGGACGGCAGGCCGACCGGCAATACTGCGCCTCGCCGAACACTCCGAACCAGCCGCCGCCACGGAATACGCGGATGTCGCCGTGTGTGGGACCCTTGGGGTCGGTGGCAGGTACAGGTTCCAAGTCGTCCATCCAGTCCAGGCACCATTCCCAGACATTGCCATGCATGTCATATAATCCCCAGGCATTGGGTTCATAACTGCCGACGCGGGTATGCCGTGCAAATCCGCCTCGGCCATCCGAGGTGTTGAAGCGATAGCGCCCGAGTGCCTCCATGGCGGCGTCTTGCGCCATGTCCACGAGGTCCAGTCCATTGTTGAACGCGGTCTGGGTTCCGGCCCGGCAGGCGTATTCCCATTGCGCCTCGGTGGGCAAATCGAACTCCAGCCCTGTCTTGACACGCAATTTCGCCAGAAACGATCCGTCGTCCACCGCATGGCCTTTCGCGGGCCATCCAGCGCCCTGCTCCGGCGAATTTCCACGAATATCCTCGTAGGAGATCCACTCCACTGGATTCGTGGCACCAGGGTATTTCGCGGGATTCGCTCCGGCGACGAGTTCGTATTGCGCCTGCGTCATCTCGAAAACGCCGAGGTAGAAGTCCTGGCTGATGGTTACTTCGTGCGACGGCTCGTTGGCGCATTTTCCGACCTCGCCATCCGGACTGCCCATGACGAAGGTTCCCGCCGGAATCCTCCGCAGCCAGAGCTGCGTGGTACGGCAGACGTCGTCGGAGAGTTCCGGGCCGGTCGTGGAGAAGCGGTGAGTACCCATCACGAGGTCAACCACCAAGTAAGTTGCATCCTGCGGCAAATCTTCTGCGCCTGCGATTTCCAGGCAGAACGCCAGCACGACGAACATCAAAGAAGCAATTAGGCGTTTCATCATCGGTAGAAGAGGATTGCGCTGGCATGGATTTGGGGGAGGAGCAGCAGCGGGATGTCCTGGTCGGTGTCCGCATCGCGTCCCATCACGTTATAGGGGGCGTCGGGTCCGAGCCAGCCTTCCAAGTTGAAAATCACGCTCTGGAGGAGCACTGCGCGCGGCGCGTCATGGCAATAGACCGCGCATCGGCGTGTGTAGTAGTTTCCGAACCAGTTGTAGCTTCCCTGGAAGCGCAGCGTGGCATGGTGGCCGTAGAGATAGACAGGAGTCATCCCGCCGAACTCGCCGCCGATGCGGTTGCAGTTCAGGAAGAGCCTGCCGCCATGGTTGTCGAACCACCGCAGGTTGTTTTCGCACAGGAGGTCTTCGTATTCGGAACGACTGCGGTATTCCCCGATGTCCACCCTCGGCAGAATCGGCACGAAGAGGTTGTATTCCGCCAGCAGCTCTCCGCCGAAGTTCTCGAAGAAGCCCGTGTTTTCGGCAAGCGGGTGGTTGCACATCCAGGAACGACGGATTTCCGTGTGCGCCGCATTGGTGCGCAGACCGCCATACGCGAAGAAGAGCGAATCGGTGACCAGCACGGCGGCCGGCGACTGTTCCGCCCGAATGCCGGTGTTGCGCTGATCCAGGAAGAGGCAATTCCGGAAGAGATGCCGTCCACCCGCGCTTTGGACATCCACGCCGATCTGCGCGTCCGCGAACGCCAAATCCTCCAGCAGCGTATCGCCCGCGCCCTCAATGCGCACCAGCGACTGCATCGTCGGCTCCTCCGCCACCAGCAACGCGGTGCCCTCGCCGCACAGCGCAATCCCAGAGGAAATCCGGATGGGTCGATGAATGGCCAGCCGACGCCCCGGCAGCAGCACGCGGTCGCCATCCTTCGCCTGGTCGCACGCCGCCTGGATGGCCTGGTCCTCCGTCGCAAATTTGGCGAACTCTGGTCGGATGACCGCACCGGAGAAGTCCTTCGCCGCTGGCCACTGCGAACCCTCCCACCGTCGCACATCGGTCTGGGCAAGCGCCTCGGACGACGGTGGTTCACAGCGGAATGCCTGAAGCGACGTCGGCAACGCCTCGTCAAAGCCGACATTGCCGTCAATCAAGAATTTGAACTGCAATTCCATCGGTGCGACATCGAAGTACTTGAAACGGATTTCGCGGTCGATTTCCTCCCGCGTGGGGACTCGTTCAAAGACCGCCACCGCCGACGGCGCGTCGTCCAGCAGTTGATTTCCTCGGACATCCAGCAGATTGACGAGCGAGCCAGGTGCGAATTTCAGCAACGGCGCACCCGCCTGCTGGAAGCGCGAATTGAGGATGCGGATGCCAGAATTGCAGTAATTCGGCTGGCTGGAGGTGCGCAGGAATGACAGCGGCGAACCCGCCTCGCACTCGAAGACAGAGTCCTCCACGCAGACCACGTCCGCACCCATGTAGTTCTCCTGGCGTCCGTCGTAGGGTTCGCGCGTCATCCATTCGGTTGGTCCGCCCGCCACCGCGCCGCGGTAACTGCAGTGGACACGGCGCATGTTCGTCTGCCCTGAGTTGTGGAAAATCGGCCGCGTCCCGCCGACACGACGGAACACGCACTCCTCTACGACAAACTGATCGCTGCCTCCGCAGAGGAAGGTGCCGCTCCCCTCGAATTCTGACCGATAAACGGTGAAGATTGTCGAGTTCGGATAGAGTTGTGGCGCAGCGTCGTATTCGGGATTCACTTCCAGCACGGGCGGCTTGCCCTCCGCACGATGGACAAGATACGGCGGGACGCCACGCCACTCCTTTGCCTTGGCATTGAACGCACGGATGCTCTCCTGCTCCGCGTCCTCGAAGGCGCAATTTTCCACGCGGATCATCGACATGTCGTTGTTGTCCGTATAGACATTCAGCTGAATCCGCCCGCCCTGGAAACGGATCCCCTCCACGATCGCGCGGTTGATGCAATGCAGATAGAGCAAATCCTGGCCTTCTGCGGCCACCAGCGTGGTTCCCTCCTCGCCACGCAATAGCAGGTGGTGGCGGTCGAAGACCAGCGGACGGCTCAGGCGGTAGGTTCCCTTGGGCACGAACACCAGCCCGCTGCTGCCGTGACCGCCGTGACCGCCCCAGGGCGGAAGTTCCGAATGCCCCGCCAGGAATTTGCTTTCCTCGGCCTCCGCCAAATCCAGCGCGCGCTGGATCGCCGCCGTGTCGTCATGCACGCCGTCGCCCACCGCGCCGAAGTCCTTGACATTCAGGGCAAACAGCGAAAAATGCGCCATGAGAAACAACAGCAGTAGCAATTTCATAAAAACGTCCAAGGTGACTATGGAATGAACCTACGCAAATGGAAGCGAAATTCGTTTCATGATGTCGCAGCCGAAGCTCCTCACAGGCACATCGTCAGATAGACAGGGAGCATGAGAAGATTCTGACCAAGGGCGATGTCCTTGGTGTAAATCAAGTATTTCTCGTGGATGCGTCTAGAAAATTTGGCGCTAAAGGCATCTAGAGAAGCATGGGTTCGATAGCCGGAGGACTTGACCTCGATCGGGCAGATCTTGTTTCCGCGCGACAGCAGGAAATCCACTTCGTAGAGGTGATTGCTGCTTTCCTGTGGGAATGTGTAGTAGTACAACGCATCGCCTTTTGCCTGAAGCATCTGGGCAACCATGTTCTCGTAGAGATAGCCGAGATTGGCTTCCAGCTTGTCTGCCAACAACTGCCGATAAATGACATTCTCCGTAAAGGCCTTGTCCTGGAACATGAGTGTAGTGAACAATCCGGTGTCGGCCAGATAGAGTTTTAAACGTCGCGAGTCCCGGCTTAGCCCCATTCCGACATTTGGGTCAGCGGCATGATAGGCCAGATTCACCGTCAGAGAATCCGCCAAATCACCAATCTTGCTGGCCACATCCTCCCATCTTTTCCCGTCCAACACGCTTGAAATCTGGTATTTCGAGGCATATTTTGCCAGCTCGGCAGGAATATTATGAAAGAGCCGCGTGACATCGCCTGTGCCATCAATCTTTCGAAAGTCATCCTCGTATAGTTCCAAAATGCCGCGTTTGACCTGGTCAACCTGACTGAAGTCATTGGTATCCAAATAAGATGCAACCGCCTGAGGCATACCACCCACCAGCATATAATTGCGGAAATCCCGCATCAATTTGCGATTCACCGGCTCCCCAAACGGCTTCCGCTTGGGAAACCATTCCCGAAGCATTTCAAAGGTGTTGAAATCCCCTAATGCCCAACGGAATTCCTCGTAATCCATGGGATTCAACACAACTCTGGTTTCCTCGCTGGGAATCAGAATGCCAGTAGTATTCTTTTTGATTGACAAAAGGGAGCCGGTTTCAATGTAATCATAGCGTCCATCCTCCACCAGATACTTGATCGCCTGGCGCGCCGGTGGAAACAACTGTATCTCATCCATTACAATAACAGACTCTCGCGGAAACAGTTGTTTTTGGGTAAAAACCTGTAGTTTCGCAAAGAAATCATTGAGATCCGATAAATCCTCGAACAGTCTTCGAATATCTTTGGACACCTTGGCAAAATCCAACTGGATATACGAACGATATTCCTTCTCGGCAAATTCATGGACAATTGTCGTTTTGCCAACACGACGTGCCCCCTTGAGCAGCAAGGCAGTCTTGCCACTCTGCTCTTGCTTCCATTGCAGCATCCTCTCGTAAATTTTACGCCTGAAAATCATTTATCTCATCTCATTGGGTATGACAATATAATATAGCACATTTTACAAAAATCCCCAATTCTTTTTCAACGAAATCTACAAAAATCCCCAATTCTTTTTTGCCGACTTCCATCAAAATCCCCAATTCTTGGCACTTTGCGAGGAGTAAATTTCGGCATTACGCCGACATTTGGCGATTTTGATATTTTTGGCTTTCGCAGGGCGGGGGAATCTAGCTGGGCTAGCCGAACTAGCAGGGCTACGCAAGGCACAGAAGATATTACGGGACGATGTCATCATACATCGTGATGCAGGTCGCCTGCGCGCAGGGCAGCACCTGCGCGGGGAGGTCGCGACCGGTGGCCTTGTCGCGGACCATGATGTTGTAGGGCACGCCGCGGGCGAGGTTCTCGGCATTGAAGACGATGTCCCGCAGCAGAATTGCCCTGGGGAGGTCACGACAATAGACCATGCAGTGCCGCGTATAGGCGTTGCCGAACCAGCAGTACGCGCCCTCGAACAGGAGGCTGCTGCTCTCGCCGGAGAGATAGACGGGCGTCATGCCGTTGAACTCGCCGCCAATGCGGTTGGCGTTGAGATGGAGCCTTGCGTCATTGCCGTCAAACCACCGCAAGTTGTTGCCATTCGGGAGATTCTGGCTATGCTCCTCAGGACGGAAGGTGCCGATGTTCACGCGCGGCAGGATGGGCACGAAGAGGTTGTACTCCGCAAGCATTTCGCCGCCATGGCAGACGAAGAAGCCCCGCTCGTCCATCTGCGGGCAATTGCAGACCCAGTTGCGACGGATTTCGGAGTGCGCGGCATTCGTCTGCACGCCTCCGCAGGAAAAGAAGACCGAGTCGGCCACCAGCAGTTTCTCTGGGGAGTTCATGGCGTGGATGGCCGTGAGGCTCTGATTGAGGAATCCGCAGTTTTTGAAGACCGCCGTGCCGCCTGGCGCGGCGAGGTTCACCGCCGTCGCTCCGCCATAGAAGGCCAGGTTGCGGAAAATCAGGTCGCCAGCCCCTTCCGTCCGGAAGAAGCAGGCCAGTTCGGGTTCCACTGACCAGAAAAGCGCAGTGCCCTCCGCGACAACCTCCACGCCGCCTGGCACGAGGATGGCTTCGCTCACGTCAAAACGCCGCCCCGGCAAAACCACGCGGTCGCCCGGCTCGGCCTGAGCGAAGACCGCCCGCAGCGCCTCCTCCACGGCAACGCCGTCGGTGAACTCCGGCCGCAGCGTCTTCCCGGCAAACTCCTCCTGAAACTCCGCCCGCGCTACCGACGACGCCGTCACATCCGCGACGGGCAGCGGTTCGTGGAGGAACGGCGCGAAGACCTCCGGCGCCGTCTCGTCAAAGCCCTGGTTGTCGGCAATCCGCCATTTGAGCTGGGTGGCCAGCGGCAATTCGTTGTAGGGCTGATAGCGAATCTTGGTCTCGATGTCCTCCAGCGTGGGAATATGCTCAAAATCGACTGCCTTCAAAGGCGTTGCGGACAAATTTTCGTTCCCTTCCACGGCGAGGATTCCACTCAGCGTTCCGGCCTTGTAGCGCACCAGCGGCCCACCCTGAAGGTCGAAACGAGAATTGCGGATGCGGATGGTGTTGTTCTTGTAGCTGGGCATGCCCCGAGAGCGCAGCAGCGGCGTGGCGCAGCCCTCCGCATTGACGAACTCGCAATCGTCCATCGACAAATCGACGCCGTTCAGCGCGCCAACCTCGCCCTCGACATCAAACCACGCCCGGCAGGCTTTCGCCTCTTCTGCCGTCCCCGTGAAACGTGCCTTCACGCGCACCAGATTCAAATTGGTGGTGGTGCAGAACGGCACCGCCTGGCCGCCGGTGCGTTCAAATTCCGTGTCCTCGATGACCATCACGTCCGACCCACCATTTACGAAGGTGTTGGCGCCCTGGAACTTGCAATTCAGAATCGCGAACAGCGTGGAGTTCGGGAAAAGCGCGGTGGTCGCCTCCGCCTCCGGATTCACCGCGAGGACAGGCCTCACGGGATCCGCCCAGTCAACCAGATAAGGCGGAATCCCTCGCCACTCGTCCTCCGCCTTGAGATTGAAGGCGCGGATGTTCTCCAATGACGCATTCTCGAACGTGCAATTCTCCATGCGAAGCATGGCCATGTCACCGTTGTTGGTGAAGAAATTCAACTGGATGCGCCCGCCCACAAAACGGAGATTTTCAAAGACAATGCGAAAGGCGGCGCCAAGGTAGAAAATATCGTGCGACTGCTCCGCGACGATTGTGGCCCCTGGTTCGCCACGGAAGGTGATGCGGCGCTTCTGGTAAACCAGCGGACGGGTGATGCGGTAGGTGCCAGCCGGGAAAAAGACCTCGCCGCCACCGCCATGACCGCCGTGTCCGCCCCAGGGCGGCAGCCAGGAATGGCCAGCCAGGCAAAAGGTCTCCGCCTCCACGCATTGGTTGATGGCGGTCTGGATGGCGGCAGTGTCGTCCGCAACGCCATCGCCCACCGCGCCGAAATCGCGGACATCAAAGGCCTGGACGGAAAAGCCCCAGAAACTCAATAGAATCGTTAGAAACAGAAAACAATGACGTCCGTGCATGATGATTCTTGTTGTAAAATTTCTGTGCCTTGCGCTACACGCTGCAACTCGCCAGAATGACAGGAAAATGCGGGGAAGGTTATGGTTGTCTGGTGACTTTATACCGAATGGTAGTGTCTCCAGCTGGGATTTCTCCTGGCGATAATCATTGCTGTCCGGGGAAAAATCTTTTCCATGCCGAAAGGCTCTTCCGGCTCCACCGTGTTTCACCATCTGAAGCCCTGAGCTGACATTCCGACGCCTCGCGGGAACTTTGGGCGTCCAGACTGCGGTTGGCACGGGCAGTCCCGCATAAAATTCCCT
>JAFYIW010000258.1 GCA_017538465.1 Victivallales bacterium | reverse complement strand
TTAAACTTTAATAGATGCCTTTTCACATCGTTTTAGTTTCTCCTGAGATTCCGCAGAACACCGGCACCATCGGACGCCTCTGCGTCTGTGCCGGCGCAGTGCTTCATCTCATCGACCCGCTGGGGTTCGTGATTGACGACGCACATCTGCGTCGTGCCGGATTGGACTACTGGCCGTATCTGGAGTGGCATCGATGGGCCTCTTGGGAAGAGTTCCTGGAAGGCGCCAAGCCTGGCCGGATGGCTTTCCTTTCCTCCAAGACCACACGGAGTTTCTTTGACCGACAGGCGACTCCCGGGGATTTTCTCGTCTTTGGCAACGAGCAGCACGGCCTTCCTGTGGAATTCTACGGGCGCTACCGCGATTCGCTCTACACCTTGCCGATGCCCGGGCCGCATGCGCGTTGCCACAACCTCGCCAACGCGGCTTCCATCGCACTCTACGAGGCGCTTCGCCAGACCGGCGAACTTTAAACCATTCTCCAATGTCCCTTCTTTCCTTTGATCGCGACTTGGCCGCCGCCCAGTCGGACGCCGCATGTCTCGCCGCCAAGCGGCTGCGCCTGCCCGCTCGTGCCAAGATGCTCCACGCACTCCGGACGTGGTTTGCCCAGAATGACTTTCTGGAAATTGAGAGTCCCGTGCGCATTCCTGCTCCCGCGCTGGAGGACTACATCGACGCCGTGGAGGCCGGGCCGGGGCGATGGCTTCGTACTTCACCGGAACTCCACCTCAAGCGACTGCTGTCCGCTGGCTACGAGCGCATTTTTGAAATTGGCCCGTGTTTTCGCGCTGGCGAGAGTGGAGACCACCACCGCGAGGAGTTCACGATGCTGGAGTGGTATCGTCGCGGCGGTTCCTGGCGCGATTTGATGGCGGATGCCCAGAAGATGATCCGTGCTGCCATCGCGGCTATCCATCCTGGACAAAATGTTTTGCCTTTTCGGGGAAATCGGATTCGCTTTGATGGGAATTGGCCGGAAATGACCGTCTCTGATGCTTTTGAACGTTATGCGGAGATGCCGTTGACGGAGGCCATCCGCCGTGGCGAATTCGAGTTGCAACTCTGCGAGAGGGTCGAACCGCGGCTGGGCAATGATGCGCCGCTTTTCCTCACGGAGTATCCCGTGGAGTGCAGCGGACTCTCGGCCTCCCTGCCAGGAAAACCAGGCTTCGTCGCTCGCTGGGAACTCTATGTCGCCGGACTGGAAATCGGCAATGCCTGCAGTGAACTCGTGGATGCCCCTGAACAGGAACGGCGTTTCGAGGCCACGGCCGAGTTGCGTGCTCGCGAGGGACGCCCGGTCTATCCGATGGACCAGCCGTTCATGAATGCCGTCTGGAATGGGCTGGCGCCCTCCGCCGGCACCGCCATCGGCCTTGACCGCCTGGCGATGGTGCTGACCAATGCCACGGACATCGCGGAAGTCCGGGCGTTCTAACTTTTTTACCAGAGACCAGAGTCCTGAGCCGGCCAGGTCCCAGGACTGGCGTCCGGTCCCGCCAATTCTTCCCCTAATGCTCACCTGTATCCAAGATTTTCTCGAATACCTCACGCTGGAACGCCATTTGGCGAAACAGAGCATCGTGAGCTATCGTTACGATCTTGTCGCCTTTCGGGAGTTCCTCGCGGAAATGGGACGCGATGAAGTCACCGGAATCACCCGCGATGACATCTATGCCTTCCTGGCGGACCAGCAACTGCACGGCATCAAGGAAAAATCTCTTGCGCGGCGGCTCTCGGCCATCAAGAGTTTCTTTCGATTTCTTGCGCTCGACCATGTCATTCCGCATGACATCACCGAAGTGATGACCACTCCGCAGGTCCCACAGCACATTCCGGAGTATCTTACTGAAGACGAGGCAACCGCGCTGGTGAACGCCTATCAGGGAGACACCCCCATGGAATTGCGCAACCGCGCTGTGGTCGAATTGCTTTATGCCACTGGCATCCGCGTTTCGGAGTGCTGCGACCTCCGGCTCGCCAGCGTGAATTTCACCGAAGGAGTCATGCGGGTCATTGGCAAAGGCTCCAAGGAACGAGTGGTGCCCTTTGGACGTCCCGCCGCATTGGCGCTTGAAATGTATCTTCAGAAGGGACGCCCCGAACTCGATCCGCTGCACAGGCAGCCATACGTGTTCTTAGGCAAACGGGGTGGACGGCTCAATCGACGCACCGCCTGGGACATCGTGGAGCAGGGTGGCGTCATCGCGGGAATCACGAAGAAACTGCACCCGCATCTATTGCGCCACTCCTGCGCGACACACCTATTGGCGCATGGTGCCGACCTCCGCGTGATTCAGGAACTGCTTGGACACGCCTCCATCGATACTACGCAACTTTATACCCACGCCGACACCTCGCGGCTCCAGCAGACCTTCCTGAAATTCCACCCCCGGGCAACGACGGGACGTCCGCCGCCCGACGTCTGACGTCCCGACCCGCCTCGACCTGACGTCCGCCGCCTGACGTCTGACGTCCCGACTAAACCCGACAAATCCTGACAAAAACAAAATTGTCAGGATTTGTCATATTTTGCCAATGGCGATTTCTCGCCAAAGCAAAAAAGTATTGTCTTTGACAGAAAAAAACGCATGAAAAATTCGCAATTTTTAGAATATAGGTTATGTTGTAGGGTTAAGAATCTTCCTTGGGGTCCTTTTACCTGGTTGACCCAATTGGCATGAATTTTGCTATCAAGAAGATTCAAAGAATTTGAATGAATCACACATCATTACACATAACAACCAAGTAACCCAACCCAAGAGGAAAATCGAGATGAATCGAACCTTGATCCGTTTCAGCCTGGCGATGATGGCCGCGCTGGTCTGCCTGAGCATTGGCAGCCTGAAGGCCGCCTCCGTGGACAGCACCACCGCCAAGTTGTTTGTGGGCAACTGGCTGCAGGCCGCCAACAACCCCGTGGTGGCCGACGGCGTGGAACGCACTCTGTCCGAACCCGTTGCGATCACCGCCCCCGAGGGCGACGAGGTCCTGGGCTACGCCATCAACCTGCAGCCCTACGGCTTCGTGGTCGTCGCGGCGGACACGCTGATCAACCCCGTGGTCATGCACTCCGCCGGCGGTCAGTATGACCCCGACCCGCGTAACCCGTTGGTCTCCTTGATCCTCACGGATATGGCTGCCCGCAAAGCAGCCACCGAGAACGAGTTGCGTGCCCCCGGACAGAATGAATACTACGCCGCGAATGAAGACGCATGGGCGAAATACACTTCCGAGACCCGTAGCCGCGCAGCGTATGTCGTCCAGGAGATCTGGGTGGACAAACTGACTACGGCCGAATGGAGCCAGTCCGAGGCTGGCGACCTAGGGCCAGTTTACAACTACTATACCCCGAATGTCAGCGAGACTGGCGCGATTTCCTGGAACAAGCCGGGTGACCCCCGCAACGCGGTCTCTGGCTGCGTGGCCACTGCGACTGCCCAGACCGTCCACTTCTTCCGCTGGCCGCAGATTGGCGTCGGCAACAAGTCCAACACCGTAAGTGTTGGCGGCAAGGAAAACATCGTGGGTGAATCCAAGCCATATACTCGACGGATGCGCGGTGGTGACGGGCAGGGCGGCGCCTACAACTGGGACCTGATGGTCAACTGCCCCGGTGTCGCCAAGAACGACCCGCGTTATCAGGAAATCTCGGACGAGAACATCCAGGCCATCGGTGCATTGCTTTATGACGCAGGCGTGGCGACTGGCATGAGCTATTACCACACCAACTCTGGCGAGTCTGGCACCAACTTCTCGACTGGAGCGATGACCAACTACTTCTTGTTTGCGGGCGCGTCGAGTGGTCTGACTTTCCAGCAGGCACGCGCCTCCCTGGATGCTCATCGTCCCGTTCTGGTGACCATCAGCGGCTTTGCGCTCTACACTCCACCAGGGGCATCCAATGGCCACGCCATTGTGGGCGATGGCTATGGCCGTATGGACGGACGTTGGTACTATCACCTGAATCTCGGCTGGGGGTCCTTCTGGCCTGGCGCGAATGCCTGGTACAATATCGATGACTATTTCACCCCGAATGACTCCGTTTACAAGAGCGCCGGCGTGAGCGTAGGAAACCTCTACCGTCAGCAATTGCAGACCAATGAGGATATGTCTGGCGCGATCATCGCTGGCCGCGTGACCGATGCGAATGGCAATCCTGTCGCGGGCGTGAAGGTCAGCATCTCCAAGGGCGGGTCGCTCTGGCAGTCCATGCTGGTGTGGGACGAGACCCTGGACGGCTCCGATCCCTACGAGGTCAAGTCTGCCATCGCCGCTTCCGAGGTTGGCGACCATTTCCGCAACTATACTGACGCCAATGGAATCTGGTTTGTGGACAAGGTCGCTCCTGGCGACTACACCGTGAATTTGGAAAAAGACGGCTTCGTCTTCATGGGTGACGCCAAAGTCACCGTCGCCAACAAGAACATCTGGGGCATCGGCTTCGTGGCCGTGCCTGACGCAGTCGGCGCACTTGAACTTCAGAGCTGGTGGTTGGATGGCGGTATCCTTTATCTACAGTTCAACCGCGCGGTCGGCGATGTGCTGGTGAATCCCGCCTGCATCACCATTGGGGGAACCAATCTGGGCAATTGCCCTGTGAGCCTTGCTGCTGACAGTACTATTGTACAAATAGATGTCTCCAGCTTGAGTATCTCTGGCAACCTCACCATGACCGCGGGGGCGCTCTACTATGATACGGATGGCGTAGCCGAAGAGGCTGGCACCTACGACCTGCCAATCGTCAAGGTCGCCCCTGTCGTTGAAGATCAGGCTTCTGGCTCTGCTGCCGAGACCTGCGCGGTGACTGCTATTACCCGCAACGGCAACGACTTCACCACCATCGCGAACGAACTCGAATTCCTGGTTGAGGGTTCCAACCTCGCCGACATCACTCTGCCTGATTTCAAAATCAATGTGACGACATCCTATGATGGTTCCGAGGGACTCTATAGCCGCGTGAAGGGGACCAGTCTTCCGGCGACCGCCATCGGCGAATGGGATGCCTCTAGCGGCATCCTCACTGTCATCGTCGGAAACGGCTATGGCTTCGTGCGTGTGGACTACGTTCCCGCCGACGGCTCTACTCCCTTCGTCTCTGGCGAGTCCTACCGCGTGAACAAAGAGGCTCCTGCAATCATCTCTGCCACGCTGTCCACGGACAACCAGTATGTCGATATCATCTTCAACAAACCCGTTGGCGGCGTGAACGAGATGGATACCCTCGCTGGCATCCAGGCCTCTGCGGATGGAGCGAACTATTTCTACACTGGCACCTTGGATGCCACCAGCGAGTTCTCGTTGTGGCGCAAGGGCGTTGTCGCGGTTCCGGACAACAAATACAATGCGGCCATCGATGGCGACGCCATCATTGGTTCCAATGCAATCGCGGAGAACCAGGCACGTACGGGAGCCTTCCCAGCTAACCTCCAGATCACGGCCACTGGCGTTCCCTTCTTTGGAAGTCTCACCTTTACTTATGCAAAGATCATGTGGGCGGATGTCAATGGTGATGGCGAGTTCACTCCCGGCACCGACGGTATCTTCGTGAAGATCTGCGACGAGATCAAGGAGGGCAACTACACCGACCTGGCCCTGGGTAGCCCAACCTACTCCGACGACGGACTCTTTGTCTTGGGCGAAGGCTCCTTCGCCGATCAGCGCTTCTGGCTGAGCAACAGCCCCGTGCTGGACGCGAACAACTCCGATGGCTCCTGCCCTGCCTACAATCTCTCAACGCTGCCCACCACGCTGGCCTACTACAGCATGGACGGAACGTTCCCCGCTCCGTCTGTCCCCTATACAAATGCCTCGGAGGCCTTTGATATCCTCAAGAATTATCTGGCGAACCTGCTGACTGGACCCGGCAACGGCGCCTGGCTGGACTACTCCGAGGACACCGCCGCCACCTACGTGGCAGGACAGGATACGGTCATCCTTGGCGGAACGCCTGATGACGCCACCACTGGTACTGCTGTGCCAGACGAATTGCTCTACTTGGATTTGGATGGTTCTGGCTTCCTCTCCATCGGCGATTTCGTGTGGATGGACGAGGGCGATGGCGCATGGACAAAAGTTCCCACCGCCGGCGACACTGTGGTCGGCAAGGTTTCCGACAAGGCCATCTGCTGGCGTGAACCCGTCACCAACGAGGACTTCTACATCGTTTTGCACCAGAATGGCGGCACGGTGACCGACGCCCATGTGGATGCGGTGACCGACAAGGCGGGCAACCCTCTGGCCTGGGCCTCTTCTGCCATCCGTGCCTGGCTGGCCTATGAACCCAAGACATATTTTGATACCACTTTGCCAATGTCGGACCATGCGGTCAACTCCATGAATGTTCCGGCGGGCGTTGAGACCATCGAGGTTCGTCCGTATGCGAACAGTGTTCTTGACGCGGAAGGCAATGCCGCGCCGAACAACTCCTCCACTGGCGAACTGGTACTCTACAGTTCCGGGAATCCTTTCATTGTCGATGCTACCTTGGCTTTCGACAACTACTCCGTGGCCGTACGCTTCAGCGAGCGTGTCTATGGCAGCAGTGCAGGCATGAGTGCAAAGGATTTCCAAGCTATTGTCGCCGAGGACGGTGCAGATGCAACGACGTGGGCAAACGGTTCCGAAGATATGCATGCGACCACCCGTAACTTCAGCGCCGACTGTATCACCGCGACGGTCATCTACAACGACAACAGCACCGAGGAACTCCAACTGACCCAGGAGGGCGAGAACCGCGCCATCCGCTACAAGACAGGCACCGCCTTCTTGGTAGTGGACTTCGCGACAAAGCTCGATTTGGACTTCAATCTCCCGTTGCTTGACCCCGTTTATCAGAGCGTCGCCAATGGCCGCGTTCCCGCAACCATCAAGTTGGATTTCAACAACATCTCGGATGCGGAGGGCTTCCCGCTGGCCACCACCTCCATCGCCTTCCCCGTCCATGGGCAGTATAGTTCAGACATGGTTTCCAGCTTGCCGCCTCCGATGTTCACCAACGCGATTGATGCGTATACCTTCATCACCGCGGCTGAC
>JAFYIW010000035.1 GCA_017538465.1 Victivallales bacterium | reverse complement strand
CAAAAGCGGAATGCCAGTCGGCACAGACTATCATGGACGCTCTCCGCGGCATCCGCCATGACTTCCATTTCGGGGCCGGCGATTTTCAGTCCATCCCTTTTTGCCCTGACTTAAAACAACTTGCGGCGGTCCCTGACCAGTCGTCCGGGCCCGCCGCAATCTGTTGTCTTAGAAAATCCTGAAGGCAGTCAGGGGAAACCTGGCAGTCTGTTGCAATTGAAACCAGCCTACTAGTAGCGTTTATGGAAGGCCGGTTTATAAACCCTCCAGGAAACGGTCCCTTCACCGTTGTCAAAGACGTATGCGGGCTCGACAATCGGCTCCCAGCCAAAGGGGAAGGTGACAGTTTCCACCACGCCGACGCATTCGCGCACGAAGAAGCGCCACAGACCGAGGCCAACCCCTTTGGTCGCGCCGGCCAGGTCCCCTTCATTGCGCGTGGTCCGGAAGATGTTGATTGGCACTTCCAGAACGCCAAAGAGGACATTGGACAGGCCACGGCCGAACTGGTCGGCCGGGTGGCGCTCCTGCAGACTATCCAGTTTCTGGTCATCCATGCTGAAGTCATATCCCACGATTCCCGTGAAGAAGTCGATGATTTCGACGGGACGGATGGCGATGTAGAGGTGAATCAGCACCACGTCAAGCTGCAGGCGGATGTCCCAGTCGTCACGCTCAAAATGATACGTCTCATTGGTGACTGAATCCGAATTGCTTTCGACACGCCAGGGGCCAAAGGAGGCCGTCGCGTATTTGCCGCCGTGCACCCGGAAGGCGTTGACGTTGTGTTCATAATAGTCAATCAGCCAGAAGGGCGGGATGAAATGGGGGAACGACAAGCCACGCTCGCAACTCGCGTACGCGCCCAGATTCACATACTTGGTGATCGCGGCCTCAAATCCCAGCCCCGGCCCCAGGGCGACGCCACAGCGAACCGTATCCAGCAAATCGGAAAAACGATTCCAGAGATACAATTCGGTGTTGACCAGGGCATGGTTGACATCAAGGGTCTCGCTAGAACGCGTCTGCCCCTTGGCAGGAGTCAGACTCATGGCAGCCAGCAGAGCAAAGATGCCCAGTAGCAGGGTGACGTTGCGTTTGAACATGTGGTTTTCCTTAATGGAAGATGATGGTTGATGTTTTTAAGAAAAATTATATGTATAGAAATTTAGCCCCTATTTCTGGAATTTAAAGCACAGACAAGAGATTTTCTTGCTTTTCGCCCATTTTTCCATGCTGAAATGACATTGGCGGACGGAAAAACGACAAATCGGGAATGTCAAAGACTGGTTTTGACAATTTTTGCCATTGTTGCATTTTGCCGTATTTTCAAGGATGAATTTTGCTTCGATAAAACTCGGCCTTTTCCAGATTGCCTTGTCGCAACGCGATTTCGACCATGTCCGCGTAAAGCCACTGAATCAGTGTCGGGGGAAGCGGCACCACCACATCCTCGCCTTGACTGCTCTGGGCGAATTGGATGGCCAGTTGGCGGAAGGCCGCCTCCGCCGCGGCGTACTGCCCCGCCATGAAAGCCTCATGCGTTTCCATGAAAAGCAGATAGCTCCGGATTGACGCTTCCCGGTCAAAGCGGGTCAGCGGCGGACGACGTTGCAATTCTCCCCGAAGATAGTCCAGATAGTCTTTTGCCCCATGCCGGAAAGCCGCCATCGTCCCCATCTCGTATGCCTTCAGATTGGGCCGTCCCGGACGCTGCAGACTGCAATAGGAGAGCTTCAGGCAGTTTTCCCAATATGGCACATAGAGATACGTGAGGCAGCCATAGCCTATGGCCATGCCTGCCAGCCCCCCCAGCAGAACACGCCTGAAGTGTTTGCGCGGCCACCGCCGGAGAGCCATCTCCGCCAGCACCATGGCGCCGGAGACCATCACCGCCGAGACCAGATAGTTGTAGCGGTCGCAATAGCGGAAATTCGTATAGTGGAGCAGCCCCAGCACGGGCAGCATGGTTCCTCCCAGAATCAGCAACACCCCCCAGATTTTTCGCCAGGGGCACTTCAGCCGTCGCGCCAGCGCGACGCCGGCGCCCAGCAACGCCATTCCGCCAAGGAGCACTCCCAGGAAATGCGCATCAAGGCAAATCACTTCCGGATAGATCGGGTTCGTCTCAAACGGCACCAGACTGGCGAGGGGATACCAGAACAGATTATGGATTGGCACCAGCAGCGCCGACTCCAGTCTCCCCGGGTTCGTCTGCCCCGTCATCAGCATGGAGACGACGCAGGCCATGATGCCCGCCGCGACTGGGCAGACCGGCCACTTTCTCCAGCCAGGCGCCAATCCCGCCAAATGCCAGACCAGATAGACGCCTGGCAGCGCCACCGCCGCCGGCTTGGCAAAGATCGCCAAGGCAGTGCAGAGCGCACATCGCCATGCCCAGCGGTTCAGGAAGCACCACATCGCCGCGAAGGAAAGCATTCCGCACAGCACATCCTTGCGTTCGCTCAGCCAAACCACCGACTCCACCTTCTGGGGATTGAGCGCCCACAGCAGCGCCCCCAAAGCCGCCAAGGCGGGCCGGACGCCCATCTTCCGCAACACCGCCAGCAGCATCCAGGCCCCCAGCACATGTAATGCAAGATTGTGGAGATGGTAGCCGAGAGGGCTGAGGCCGAACATCGCGTAGTCCAGCATCAGCGACCACATGGGCAACGGCGTGTAGAGCTCCTGGAAGGGATGCGCGGCATAATGCATCAAATTCTCCCAGGAAAAAGCCAGGCGCGGGTTGTTCTGGATAAAATTCGCGTCATCCCAGTCGGGCAGAAACCCGAAGCGCATCCCCTCATGGAAGACCAGGACGATCGCCACGGCAACTCCCAACGCCCACCAGAGGGTCTCCAGCCCGATGGGCCGTCCGTCCTTCTCCCTTTCGACGGGGGCGCAGGGAGCTGGCAGGACCGGCCTGTCCTTTGCCTGTCCCGCGCACTCCTCCGTCGGCTGTGCTTGCTTTTGACTCATTGTCGATTGTCAGACTATGCCGCCTTGTGCCCACTCACCAATTCCGCAGACGCTTCGCGACATCCTCCTCGATCAGAAGGATATTCCGGAAGGTCACCCGTTCGCATGTCACAGGCCCGACTTCCAGACAATACCCCGCCGGCTCCTTCGGCGCCTCAAAATGGCCGACTCCCAACAGCTGCCGACGATTCCACACGCAGTAGAATTTCTCATAGATCTCAATGCGCAATTCAACCCATTCGTTCCCTTCGTCAGGGAAATGCGGCGGCGTGGGAACCACCCGCGTGTCCATCCCCTCGGAATTGTCGGACGCCACCGACAGGAGACTGACGTGGTAGCGCGAGACGTCGTCCTTCTGCTCATGGCGCAGCGAGATCCGCCCCACCAACTGGGACTCCTCGGAGGCCGTGCGAAGCTGAATGCCAATGGAACCGCCCGTGCAGCTCATCTGAAGATGCACAAAGCCTCCAGGCAACAACACCTCGTCCATGGTGATTGCCCCGCCTCCACGCTCACCGATCAGCATCTGACGGCCCGTTCCCTCATCCAGCCGCTGCTGCCAGCCGTTGCGGTCCCCATTCCAGCGCAGCAGGTTCATCATCTGGGGATCCATGCGCTCCTGGTAGTTTTGCAGCCAGTGGGTGTAGTAGTTCACTCCACCCAACGCCCCCAGCAGAACAATCAGAACCACGCTGCAGATGGTGGTCAACGCCCGCTGATGGGCGTAGAAGAAGGTGCGGAAACCACGTTCACGCTCGGCATAGACGTCATGGATTCCATTCAATTCCTTCAGCAACGCATCGTAGCTTTCATAGCGCTTCTCGGGCAACACCGTGCCCATCTTGCCCAGCACCCGCTGCAATGCGGGGGAGAGATGACGTCCCTTCGGCAACGGCGGCATGGGGATGTCATGCTCGACCTTCTGGTCCAGAATCTCATTCCAGCTCTTCCCCTGGAAGGGCGGGGCGCCGCTGAGCAGATAGTATCCCGTGCAGCCCAGCGCATAGATGTCCGCCCGGAAATCCGTCTTCTCCGGCATGACGGCCTGCTCCGGAGCCATGTAAAGCGGACTGCCCATGATGGGGGACTTCTTTTCGTCCTTGCCTTTTTCATGGGAGAACCTCGCGTTCACCGCGGCAATGCCGAAGTCGCAAAGGGCCACCCGGAAATCAGGGTGATGGAACAACTCGTCATAGTTGTCGGGCGGACGCCTGGCGTCAAACCCCAGAAGAATGTTATCCGGCTTGACGTCACGGTGCGTGAAGCCCTTCTCCCACGCATAGTTCAGCGCCCGCGCGACGCCAAGAAGCACCTCCACCACATAGCGCTCCGGCATCGGCCCCAGCAACTGCACCACATTGCGGCCGCTCAGCTGGCCGGGGACATACTCCATGACCAGGCTCGCGCCGCTTTTGGAAACGATGATGTCATGGCAGGCCACGACATTGGGATGCGCCATCGCCCCCAGGATCTTCGCCTCCTGCCTCAGGCGCGCGATGAATTCGGGGTTGTTGGCCAGCTCATTGTTCAGCACCTTGACCGCCACCGGACGATCCAGACGGTCCTGACGGCCAAGATACACCGCCCCCATTCCGCCGGTGCCAAGCACCGCCTCCAGCGTGCAGCCGGGAACCGTCCGGTGGTCCGGACCATTCGGCAGCGGGACAAAGCGCCGCCACACCTCCTGCTGCTCCTCGTTGGTCACCACCGCCTTCCCGCCAGGCGACAGCGAATTCTCCTCCTCCAGCATAATGGTCCGCTCATCCTTCAAGACGGCATTCCCCTTCCCTTGGGGCTGCCCGCCGTCGGCTGAACTGGATTGGAACGGAAAAGTCATGGCGCTTCAAAACGACATTCCAGAATGGTGATATGGACAACAATATAGTTTCAAAATTTCAAGCAACAACCAGGCAGAGCGAAGGAATCGCGATATTTTAAAGGCATTGCCCTTCATTTGTCAGGAAATCGTCTCCCCCAATCCCATGATGCGTAAATTCCACCTGTTGCCATTCCTCCTTGCCTTAGTCGTTTCTCTGGCCGCCCAGGAAAACGCCGCCGAAGACACCCGTTGGCAGACCGAATTGGCGGGCACCGCACGCCCGGAGGCCTGGCAGAAACGCCCCCAAAAACTCCCCGTGATCACCGGCGAGGCGCTGGACCAGGCCATTGAAGGAGCGCGCTTCTACATTCTTGCCCAGCAGTCTTCCCAAGGCAATTTCCGCTACTCGATGGATTTCACGGAGGAGAATTTCCAGGAAGACAACGACAACGCCGTCCGCCAGGCCGGCACCCTCTGGAGCATCTGCAACCTCAACCGCGACCGTTTCAATGAGCCCACCCGCCAGGCCTGCCTGCTGGGGCTGGATTTCTTCATGCACTATACCCGTCCCCTGCCCAACAGCGACATCCGTGTCGTCACCTACAAGAGCGGAAGTAAAGTCAAGACCGGCATGGTGGCGCTTTTTTGCCTGAGCGTGATTGATTTCATCACGGGGCAGGAGAGATACATGACCGAGCAGCAGCGTAGACCTTACCTGGACTCTCTGGCCGAGAATCTGCGTTTCCTCCGGCACCAGGAGATGCCGGATGGCTGCTGGGCCAAGACCTATTCCCCCGACCCCGACCCCATT
>JAFYIW010000257.1 GCA_017538465.1 Victivallales bacterium | reverse complement strand
GGTGCGGAATACGATGTCACCATCTGGACGGGGGCACCGGAACTGTCGGACGAGGCGGCGGAAATCGTGGAGGAGTTCACTGGCCTGACGGGCAATGTCCTCCGGCTTCCGGCTGGCTTGTCAGCGGATACCACCTACTACTGGCAGGTGACCACGACTGTAGATGGCACGTCAACGGCTGGCGCGGTGTGGAGTTTCGAGCTGGGCGCACGGATGACTCTTCGTCCTGCGGATGGCTGGAACCTGGTTTCACTGCCATTCCCGCTGGACAACTATTCGGAGCAGGTGATGCTCTCCAGGACCATGTTTGAGGAGGAGGAGGATGCCTATGTCCGTCCCTTGACCTTGGGCATTGGCCGGAGTTACTGGCTGTACCAGGACGAGGCGGATGAGCCATGGCTGGACTTGTTCCCCTCTGGCGAACTGCGTGGCGGGAACGAGCCAATTGTCCTGTCGGATGGCTGGAATCTGGTCGGACCACTGGAGGAGGACACCGTGGTGGAGGCTCCTGCGCAGGTATGGCAGTTCCAGGACGGCGCATGGCGTCCGCTGGAGGCAGTGGGCGACGAGTATCTGCTCAGAGCAGGCGAGGGATATATGATTCGGAAAGAGTAGGGCGCGTACCCTTCGTTCGGGAGGGCCGTGCGCCTGCACGCCCTGCGTTGGGATTTGTATTTCCCCTTACCATGCAGGTCGCGCAGGAGCGCGTCCCTCCCCAGGTCGCGCTGGGGCGCGTCCCTTCCTTCTGCACGCAAGTCGTGGTGTCAATTTGGCGTGTCGGATTTGCAAAATCTCCGCAAGGGATTATATTAACCATTCTTATTGAAGAAATTACCACTACACCCATGAACTTGGCGCAGAGTTTACGAGGTGTAAGGCGGTTCCTGTTTAACTTTTTTCCCTGCTGTACGATGAGCATCAGCCACAGGTATGAAATTGCCGAATTCTACCCGCAGCCCAAACAGGTGATATTGGGGGAGGGCATCAGCGAACTGGCTCGGGACGTGCGTCTAACGACGAATAACGTGTCTCCTGTTGAGCGCAAGGCGTTGCGGTTGATTTTATCCGATGCCGACGTGCATGTGGTCGCCAACAAGAAGAAATATGTCATTGACGCCCGCGTGGAGAATGAGGACGCCTTTGACTTCAAGGATGTCCCGGAGATTCTGCGGCGCGAGTTCTACGAGCTTCGCATCCAGGGCAGTGAAATCTTCATTCGCACCCCGCATCAGGAAGGCATTGTCTGGGCGGCCCAGACACTATCGACCCTGTTCCACATCATGTTCAATGGTTTTGCGGTGCCGAATCTCATCATCCGGGACTGGCCGAGCATCCCGCTGCGCGGCGTGCTGACCGACTGCAACTGGGGCAATGAGCGCATGAGCCGTACGGACTGGTATCAGGCCATCGACGCGATTTCCTCCTTCAAGCTGAACGCGATGTGCGTGGGCGTCTACAACTGCGAGCCCTCCTGTCGCGTCTCCCATCCTGAGATGCCTTCGGAGTTCATGATGACCCCTGTGTCGCAGGAGCCGACGGACACCGATCCGAGGTCGCTGTCGCATTTCCGCTACTACAATCTGAAATATGACCGCTGGTATGAGCGCGAAGTGCCTCCCGCCATGTTCGAGGAGGATTTCTTCGAAGACGTCATCAACTATGGGCGGGAGCGCGGCGTGGCCATCTATCCCTATTTCAACCTGCTTTCCAGCAGCACTCTGCTGCCGACCATCCTGCCGGAGCTCTCGGCGAAGAACGCGAAAGGCAAGCCCACGCATGCCGCGTTGTGCCTGACCTCGAAAGCCGCCCGGGAAGGGCTGCTGGAGTTCCTTGGGAAATTCCTGGCGAAATTCTATCCGGATGGCGTCAAGTATTTCCATGTCGGCCTGGCCGAACTCAAGGATATCCATGCCCACGAGGAGGATGGCGGCTGCGAGTCCGCGTGGTGCAAATGCGCACAGTGCAAGGCCATCAGCGAGGACAAGCGGCTGGCCGCCTTTCTGGAGTTCCTGGTCAAGGGGCTGGTTGCCCGTGGCGTTGAGAAGGTGGTCATCTACTCGAATTTGCTGAATGAACTCAAGGGCTTCCGCGCGGCGGTTGCCTCGCTGCTCAAGAAAGCCTCGGTGAAAGGGCATCTGGCGGTGGATTTCCAGGACCGCGGCAACGAACGTGGCAAGAAATACACGGCCGTCTGCACTCCGAAGGGCTTTGCGGATTCGTGGATATCCCCTCTGGGCGGCGTGGGCAATTACTCGAACTACGTTTCCTGCCGTAGCCTACTGGACGCAGGGGTTTTTGCCGCGTTCAGGCTGGGCTTCCAGGGAATCATGTCCGCCTATCAATTTGACCCGGCCTATCTGGATCACCTCGCATTGCTGGGTGTGCGCACGTGGGAAGGGAAGGATTCCGCCGGCGAGTCGCTGGAGGAAATGCGTGTCCGTTGGGCGGAGCTGATTTTCGGTGGCATGGGGAGGCGCTATCTCAGGGCGTTGGAGCAACTGGACCATGCCGCCGCCAACCCGACCTACAGCGTGTGTCTGCCCTTCCGGTATTTCGTCATCCAGGGAACAAAGAAACCTCAAGGTTCCATGTTGCCGGCTTATCCGGAGACGGCCCTGACCGCGTTGGAGAAACATGCCAAGGCTGGCGAGGAACTGGCCAAGGTCAGCGCGGAGGCCACGGAAGCCGCCGACTTCTTCGCGAAGCAACTGGAGGGCGACCGATTTACCCGACAGCCGGACGGCGAGCATCGTCCCGATCCGCTTCTGGAATGTCTGCGCAGTCTGTATGCCGCCGCTCAGCGGGTGAGCATTCATGCGGATTTCTTCCAGGCGTTGCTGAAAATCAAGGGTGCCCTGGCCAAGCGGGGGGGAGCCGCCGCGGCCATCAAGGTGGCGGATGCGGCGATGGCGCGTCTTTTGGAGCAGCTCAAAGTGATCGAGGGCAATCTGCCGGATTGGCTGCTGTGGTTCAACATGCAGCAGTTCGGATGCCATAAGCTCGTGCTGGAGCAGGTCAGACGGCAATTGGTCCAGAAGACTCCTCCCGCGAAGTTCAACTGGAATCTCCCCCTGGATTGGGAAATTCCCGAGGACAAATGACGTCAGCGTCCTTTGCGGCGGGAAAATCCTTTGCGAAACGTTGGAAAAACAAGGGATAGCCGCTACATTAAGCATGGTTTCGATTTGCCACCCCTTTCTCGTATGAACCGCATCGTTTCCCAACGCGTCATCGTTATTGGCACTGTCAATGCCTGAGATGTCCGACGAACAGGCTCGGTATTGGCAGTGCGGCAGACGTTGGTGTGGGATACGAAGGCTCGGCGTCAGAGTTCGCCCTCTAAGGGGCCGGAAATTCAACAATTTGGGATGAAGAGCCCTTCGGAGGAACCACCTCGGAGGGCTTTTTCATTGACAGAGGCAAAGAGATACGGCAATGCAGATTCAAGGCTCGAAAATTTTGATGGAATGCCTGCTGGAGCAGGGCGTGGACACCATATTCGGATATCCCGGCGGCGCCATCATCGTCGTCTATGACGAATTGTACCGCTACAAGAATAAGATCCGCCACATTTTGACCAGCCACGAGCAGGGCGCCAGCCATGCGGCGGACGGCTATGCCCGCAGCACCGGAAAGGTCGGCGTGTGCTTCGCGACCTCCGGGCCCGGAGCCACGAATCTGACCACTGGCATCGCCACGGCCTATCTGGACTCCTCGCCTGTGGTCTTCATCACTTGCAATGTGGCCGAACCCCTGATTGGCAAAGACTCCTTTCAGGAAGTGGACATGATCGGCATCTCCATGCCCATCACCAAAAGCAACTTCCTGGTCAAGAGCGCCGACCGCCTGGCGGACACCATCCGCGAGGCCTTTGCGGTCGCTCGCTCGGGCCGTCCTGGTCCCGTGCTGGTGGACATCCTGAAGAACGCCACCACCGAGTCGGCGAACTATGAGCCGTTGTCCTTGGAAGAACATGCCACGCATGGCAGTCTGGCGATGCTGATTCACCGCGCCAGCCACGACTTCCAGGAGCCGGAACCCAATTCTGCCGATTTGGACAAGCTTGGCGAGATGATTGCCGGGGCCAAGCGACCGATGCTGATCTGTGGTGGCGGCGTGGTGCTTTCCCGCGCCCAGGAGGAATTCACCGCCTTCGCGGAAAAACTGGACGCGCCGACCGCCTTCACCGTAATGGGCTGCGGTGGCATCCGGGGACGTCATCCACTGGCCACCGGCATGATTGGCATGCACGGCTCCCGCGCCTCCAACATGGCATGTGCGGCCTGCGATTTGCTTATCGCAGTGGGCTGTCGCTTCTCCGACCGGGTGGCGCTGGACACCAAGTCCTTCGCCAAGCAGGCCAAAATCGTGCAGATCGACATCGACCGTTCCGAAATCGACAAGAACGTGCCGACCGCGCACCACATCATCGGAGACGCCAAAAGCGTCGTGAAGCGAATGCTGAAACGCGTGACGCAACATGACAACAGGGAATGGAAGGAGCAGGTCTTCGCCTATCCGACCGAACCACAGTATTCCCTGACCGGCGACACGCTGAATCCCAGGCAGATCTGCGACGCCTGCTCGCGTCTGGCGCCGGAGGACGCCATCATCGCCACCGACGTGGGGCAGCATCAGATGTGGTGTTGCCAGAATTTCAAGTTCGACTATCCAGGGCAACTCATCACGTCGGGGGGCTTCGGCACGATGGGGTTCGGACTGGGTGCCGCCATCGGCGCGAAAATCGGCAATCCGGAGAAGACGGTCATTCACATGACGGGCGATGGCTCCTTCCGGATGAACTGCAACGAGCTGGCCACGGTCGAATACTACAAGCTGCCCATTATAACCATCATCTTCAACAACAACACGTTGGGAATGGTGCGCCAGTGGCAGGGCCTCACTCTTGGCAGACGTTTCAGCCAGACCACGCTTGCCGGGCGTGGGCCGGACTTCGTGAAACTGGCCGAGGCATACGGGCTTTCCGGCAGCCGCGTCAAGACCGCCGAGGAGCTGGAGAAGGCCCTCAAAAAGGCCCTCAAGTGCAGACACGGATACATCATCGAGTGCGCCATCAGCATTGACGAGATGGTTCGCCCCATGGTCAATGACGGATGCCCCATCGATCGATTCCTGATGGACTAAAGCTAAGGAGGCATAACATGGAACAGGTCCGGATTCACACTCTGGCAGTGCTCGTGGACAATTGCGCAGGCGTGCTCAGCCAAGTCACGAGGCTCTTCTCGCGCAAAGGATACAACATTGAATCCCTGGCGGTCGGAACCACTGACGAACCATCCACCAGCCGCATCACCATTGAAGTCCGCACCGACGACCAGCGAGCAATGCTGTTGTGCAATCAGCTGAGGAAGCTCCTGCCGGTCTATTCGGTAAAACTGCTGGAGGAGGATAATGAGATACGGCGCGAGCTGGTGCTGATCAAGGTCGCCGCCGAGGACAGCGAGCGTCGCAACCAGGTCATCCAGATTGCCAACATCTTCCGGGCTTCCATCATCGACGTTTCGCAGACCACCCTGACTTTGGCGGTCATCGGCGCTGAAAGAAAGACCGAGGCCATCCAGAAGCTCCTCGCCGAGTTCGGCATTCTGGAGATGGTGCGCACTGGCATGGTCGCCCTGGAGCGTGGCGCCCATACGATCAATGAGGACACCAAGGAGAAGGACGAGTTCGACTACGGCAAGAATGTGCTGTAGAGGCAATGTGGTGCGGAGCACCCCGCAGGGCGCGCTGGCTTGCCACGCCGAAGTCCACGGGACGAAGGCTGGAGCGCGTCCCTCCCATTTCCACCTCTGACCTCTGACCTCTCACCTCTAACCTTTAACAGTGTCTTCCCCAAAACCAATCGGCGTATTTGACTCTGGCCTGGGCGGCTTGACCGCGATGAAGGTTCTGCGCCATCTGTTGCCCTCGGAGGATCTGATTTATCTTGGCGACACGGCACGTGTCCCGTACGGCACCCGCTCCTCGGAAACCATCACCCGATTCGCATTGCAGGACGCCCAATTCCTGCTGCGGCAAGACGTGAAACTCATCGTGGTGGCCTGCGGAACGGCCAGCTCCATCGCCATCGACGAACTGAGAAGACAAAGCCCCGTTCCTGTCATCGGCATCGTTGAGCCAGTCGCGCAGGCGGCAATCCAGGCCACGCAAAATCACCGCATTGCCATTCTGGGCACCAATGCCACCATCCGCAGCCGCGCCATCGAAAGGGAAATCCGACATCTGGATCCGGCGGCGCAAGTGCACGGGCTGCCATGCCCTCTGCTGGTTCCCCTGATTGAAAATGGCTACCTTGACCCGTCCAATGCGATATTGCGGATGGTCCTGCATGAATATTTGTCAAATATTATTAATTATAAACCAGATGTTGTAATATTGGGGTGTACGCATTACCCATTGGTTTCCGCGGCAATCCAGCAATACATTTCCGCGCGGCTCATTGATTCTGGCCAGGCCGTCGCGCAAGTCACCCATCAGACATTATGCGAGCGGTCGTTGTGCAATGACAAAGCCCACAAAGGCAAATCCATCTATTATGTCACTGACACCGTGGCCAATTTCACCGGCATTGCAGAACTATTCCTTGGAGAACCTACCGATGGGCAGATTCGGCAGGTCGAGTTGGGCTAGTAGTCTGTTGACAGCCTACCTACGAGGGATTTCATCGCGGTTTTCGATGCGGGACTGAAATTAGCGCTGGCCTCCATAGCAGAATTGCTTTCAGGCATTATCTTAAGGCATTTTCTTGTATCCCTTTTCATAAATGAAAAGGGGACCGCTTCTAAAAGACAATTGATTATCCACAACGACAAAGAGTTTTCTGACGACCGCCTTGGACGGGACACGCAGCCCGAAGATGGCGTCACCGGAACTATTGTCCTCGACTCCAAGGAGAGGATCGCGGGCAATCATGCGGCGTACCGCGAATACCTGGCAGACGAGATTCCGGTCCGGCGCCAGCGCAGCGCCTTCATGGCCTTCTGCGCCGACTTTGTGGAAGCGCTCAGCATCCGCAAATCCGACAGCGAGTATGACATTGACGAGAGCAGCATAAACCTGGAGGCCAGCGAAGAAGAGCAAAACACCGACACCAGCGCCTTTCACGACGAGACGACGGTGACCGACCTGGAGAAGAACTAT
>JAFYIW010000256.1 GCA_017538465.1 Victivallales bacterium | reverse complement strand
TCCGGCACACCAAACCCGCCCCCCGCCAGCGACCCCCGCGCCATGCAGGGTTTGGCAGGTGTGCCTCTGGCACACCAACGCGTCTCCCGCGTCGTATTCCAGTAGAAATTTCCCTACAAGGTATTACAATATGGCAGTGGCAACTTTTCACCAGGAGGGGAAAATGAACGTAAAAGAAAACATCCGACCGGCACGAGTCGCCGGGAGCTTCTACGAGGGCAACGCGGAAGTCCTACAACGAGAAATCGTCGAACGATTGGCGAGGGCTCGGCCCCATGCGGACGGCGGTGAAATCGTCGCCGCAGCCGTGCCCCACGCAGGCTACATCTATTCCGCCGACATCGCTGCGCCGGTCTTCAAGGCGCTCGCCCAGGCCTCCTTCGACACCGTGGTCATCATCGGCCATGACTTCGGCGCCAATGCCCCTGGCATCATCGGCATCCTCTGTGACTTCACCGCCTTCCGCACGCCCCTGGGAGACGTCCCCGTGGACACCGAACTCTGCGAGGCGCTGCTGAAAGCCGACAACCGGTTCGTAGTCCACAACCAGGTCCACCGTCAGGAACACTCCATCGAGGTACAGCTGCCCTTTCTGCAGACCGTCGCAAAGGACTTCAAAATCGTCCCCATCCTCTTCGGCGAGGCCACTCCGGAACACTGCCAGCGCCTCGCGGAGCTCCTGGAGGAGCATCGCGGTCCCCGTCGCATCCTCGTGCTTTCCAGCACCGACCTCTCGCACTACCCGACAGGCAAAACCGCCCGCGAACTCGATGCCCGGACGGTCTCCTTCGCCCAAAACTTCGACCTGGCGGGCCTCTGCCGCTGGCAATCACAAGGCGCCTGGGAACGCGAGTTGGGCGTCGAGACGCCCATCTGCTCGGCAGGCGGATTGGGCACCGCCATCGTCTGGGCGAAAATGCATGGCGCAAACCACTGCGCCGTGTTGCGTCAGGGAAACTCCGGCGATGTCTCCGAGGACGACACCCGCGTGGTCGGCTACGCCTCGATGCTCTTCGTGAAACAGGCCGCCAGTGACGACACCACCGCAGAATTCTCCCTGACAAGTGCAAGCCAGAAGTATCTTCTCACGCTCGCCCGCCAGACCATCGCCGAGGGCACGGCTGGCCACGTGACTCCCCCAGAACTCCCCCAGACCGACGAGTTGCTCCAGCCCGCCGCCGTCTTCGTGACGCTGCACAAACACGGACGACTTCGTGGATGCATCGGCACCACCGCCGCGCGCATGCCGCTCTGGCAGGCGGTCATGGAATATGCCCAGCTGGCCGCCTTCGAGGATCCGCGTTTCGAAAAGGTCACCGCCGAAGAACTGCCCGAACTGGACATCGAGATTTCGGTGCTCTCCCCCATGCGCAGAATCGCCTCCGCCGACGAAATCCTCCCAGGCACCCACGGCGTCACCGTACGCCAAGGCCGCCGAAGCGGCCTCTTCCTGCCGCAAGTCTGGGAACAACTCCCCGACCTGGAATCCTTCATGGGCTATCTCTGCGCCGAAAAGGCCGGACTTCCCTGGGATGCCTGGAAATCTCCGCAGACCGAACTGCAGGTCTTCACCGTCCACGCCTTCCAAGAGGAGGCGCGATGAGCCACGAACTCTTTTCCGCACGCTGGTGGAGTCCCGCCGAGGGGAATGCCGTGCGCTGCGAACTCTGCCCGCGGCACTGCGTCATTCCCGAAGGTGGCCACGGCTATTGCGCGGTGCGTCGCAACGACGGCGGCGATTTATTCTCCCTATCCTACGGCCATCCCGTCTCGCTGGCCATCGACCCCATCGAGAAGAAGCCACTGGCTTGTTTCATGCCTGGCACCCGTACTTTCTCCTTCGGCACCTTCGGCTGCAATTTGGGATGCGTCTTCTGCCAAAACGACTCCCTCTCCCGCGGGACCTACGCCGACCACGAACTGACCGCCGTCATTCCGCCGGAGCAGATTGTCGAGCTGGCGCTGGAGCATCACTGTCCATCCATCTCCTACACCTACAACGAGCCGACCGTCTTTGCGGAATATGTCTGCGACATCGCGCGGCTCGCCCATACGGCTGGCCTCAAAAATGTCCTGGTCAGCAACGGCTACATCGCCGATGCCGCAGCCGACGAGCTCTATCCCCTGCTGGACGTCGCCAACATCGACATGAAAGGCTTCTCCGAGGCCTTCTACGGACAGATGTGTCAGGCCTCCCTCGCCCCCGTCCTTCATTCCCTGGAGAAGCTACGGAGTCTCGGAGTGCATCTGGAGGTCACTACGCTAATCATCCCCGGCAAAAATGACGACTTGACAGAACTGGGTGCCTGGCTGGACTGGGTGGAGACCCGCCTTGGCTTGGAGACGCCATTGCACTTCAGCGCCTACCACCCCGCCTACCGCTGCCGCATCCCCCGCACGCCACCCGCCACCCTCTACGCCATCCGCGACCTGGCCATCTCACACGGCTTCCAGAATGTCTTCCTAGGCAACATCTGAAAAGCTCGTTGTGCTGCGGCGAAATCCCGTCCCCCTCCCCGCGCCAGCGCCCCTCCCCACGCACCATGCAGGGTTTGGCAGGTGCGCCTCCGGCACACCAACGCGTCTCCCCGCGCCAGCGTCTCCCCACGCACCATGCAAGGTTTGGCAGGTGCGCCTCCGGCACACCAAACCCGTCTCCCGCGCCAGCGTCTCCCCGCGCACCATGCCAGGTTTGGCAGGTGCGCCTCCGGCACGCCACACGCGTCTCCCGCGCACGCGCCCCACGCACCATGCAAGGTTTGGCAGGTGTGCCTCCGGCACACCAAACGCGTCCCCCCGCGCCAGCGTCTCCCCCGCGCCACACACGGCGGATTTTGCGATATCGTTCCCTCTTTTTCCCATTGGCCATTTGCGAATTCAAAAATCATCGCTATATTAGAGCGTTTTCCGAGCCGGGCTAGCTCAGTTGGTAGAGCAGTGGAATCATAATCCACGTGTCATAGGTCCGAGTCCTATGCCCGGTACCATTTGCCCTGATTCTCGCTCGAGAGTCAGGGCCTTTTTTGTACGCAAAACGAAAATGTTAATCTTCGATTCCCATACCCATATCTTTCCGGACAAGATTGCCGATCGTGCGCTCCAGCACCTCATTGGAAAGGCACATGGCCTGCCGACCTTCACCCAAGGCACCGCCGCCAGCCAGGAGGCCGCCGCGCTCAAGGCCGGCTACACGGGCTGGATGAACTGCCCCGTGGTCACCAACGAGCACCAGATGAAATCGGTAAATGACTGGGTGGCAGACATTAACCACTGGCCACACCTCTCGTTGGGGGGACTCTACCCAAATGCGCCGATGCCAATGGTGCTCGAAGAGGTCCACCGCATCAAGAAGCTCGGTCTCTATGGTATCAAGTTCCACCCGGAATACCAGGGCTTCCGCCCGCTGGATCCGCAATTTGACATCATGTGGCAAACTATCCGCGACGAGGAACTTCCCGTCCTTTTCCATGCCGGCTGCGATATCGCGTACCTCCGGAAGGAGCAGCGTTCCTGGCCCGCCGACTATGCGCGGCTCGCAGAGCGCTTCCCGGGACTCGTCATCATCTGCGCCCATCTCGGCGGCTGGCTGAACTGGAATCTCGTGGAGTCCGACCTCTGCGGGGCACCCGTTTATCTGGACACCGCCTTCGCCAAAGGCTGGATGCCCGACCAGGAGCAGTATGAGCGAATCATTCGCAAGCACGGCGTGGAGAAAGTCATTTTCGGCACCGATTCCCCTTGGAACCCACTGGATTACGCCGTTCGCGAACTCCAGGAGACCTCCCTCACCGAGGCCGAAAAGCACCAGATTTTCTGGTCCAACGCCGCCAAGCTCTGGAACCTGCCAAACGTGGAAGGCTAACCTGCTAAGACAGGTTAAAGGGTAAAGGTTAAAGTAAAGAGACCAGAACTTTTACCTTTCCCCTTTAAACTTTAAACTCCTCTCACCTCTCACCTTGATGCAAAAAACCGCCCTGCTAGCCCTGTCGGACGAGGAGCTCCAGAAGCTCTGCCGGGTGGACTTGTGCCGGGGAACCGGTCCGGGAGGTCAAAAGCGCAACAAGACCTCCAGCGCCGTGCGGGTGACCCATCTGGAAAGTGGCATCGCCGCAATGGATGACGCCACCCGCTCGCAGCACATCAACCGCGCCCACGCGCTGGCCAAGTTGCGCGTGGAGCTGGCCGTGGCCCTTCCGCCCGACAACGAGGGCACGCGTCCCGCCATCCCGCTGGAACCAGTGCCCCGCAATGGTCGTCCTGAATACCCCTTGTGGCTGGGCGAGTTGTTCAGCATCCTTGCGCGGCACGGCTTCCAGCCCGCCGACACGGCGGCGGAATACGGCTGTTCCCCCTCCCACCTCATTCGTGTCATCGCCAAGGATGACACGGCCTGGCAGCATCTCGCGCAAGCCCGCCAGCGTCTGGGGCTGCCGCCGTTGCATCGATAAGAGGTGTTGCACCCTACAATTCCACGGGGCTGCGCCCCCGCCCCCCCTGCGGCATGTCGCCGCAGGCCCCGAACCTTCATTCCTCATTCCCCATGGCGACTCTCGACCTCGCACAACTGGCCAAACAGGCCTCCATTCCGCTTGCCGACTGCAATCTGGCAACCCGCAACCAGGGCCTTCTGGCGATGGCCGAGGCCCTCACGGCGCATGCCGATGAAATCCGTGCCGCCAACGAACGCGACTTGGCAAAGGCACGGGAAGACGGCCTGGACGCCCCATTGCTCAAACGCCTGGTCTTCGATGATGCGAAACGCGAGACGGTCATCGAAGGACTGCGCAGTCTGGCCGCTCTCCCCGACCCGCTGGGGCGCGTGCTCACGCATACCGAACTTGACCAGGGGCTGGTGCTTTCCCGCGTGAGCTGTCCGATTGGCGTGATCGGCATCATCTTCGAGGCCCGTCCGGACGCGCTGGTGCAGATTTCCTCGCTCTGTCTCAAGAGCGGCAACGCCGTCCTGCTGAAGGGCGGCAGCGAGGCGCTGCACACCAACCGCGCCCTCACCACCGTAATTGCCGAGGCCACGGCTCAATGCGGAGTCCCTGAAAACTGGATTCAGCTGCTTGAGACACGCACCGAGGTCACCGAGATGCTCGCCCTCAATGAATGCATCGACCTGATTGTCCCGCGCGGCTCCAACGCCTTCGTGAAATACATCATGGAGCACACCACCATCCCCGTGCTCGGACACTCCTCGGGCCTTTGCCACCTCTACATCGATCGCGCCGCCAACGCCGAGATGGCCTGCCGCATCGCCGTGGACGCCAAGACGCAGGCCCCCGCCACCTGCAACACCATCGAGACGCTCCTCATCCACCAAGATGCCGCACCCGCGCTTCTGCCACAACTCGCCACCGCACTGCGAGCCGCCAAAGTCGAACTCCGCGGAGACGAGCGCAGCCGCGCCATCGTGCCGGATTTGCTCCCAGCCACCGCCGAGGACTGGTCAACTGAATATCTTGATTACATTCTGTCTATAAAGATAGTAAATGATATTTCTGAGGCGATTGGCCACATCAACCGCTTCGGCTCGCATCACACCGACGCCATCGTGACCGATGACGAAAATGCCGCCCGGCTCTTCCAGCGCCGCGTGGACTCCGCCGATGTCTTCTGGAATGCCTCCACACGCTTTGCGGACGGCTTCCGCTTCGGTCTTGGCGCCGAGGTCGGCATCTCCACCAGCAAAATCCACTCGCGCGGTCCCGTGGGCCTCGAAGGCCTCACCATCTACAAGTGGCTGCTGGACGGCTCCGGCCAGACCGTCGCCCCCTACTGCGACGGCCGCGTCAAATTCACCCACCGACCGCTATAGTGTTGGCAGACAACGATAGTGCGAAACTATCCCCTTCGCACATCGCCTCGATCGGTGACGATGCGGTAGCCGGCGGAGGCGACTCGGCGTTCCAGGCAGCCACGGCACTGCGCGGACTCCTCGCCCAGGCAGATTTTGTTGTCGTATAATTTGTATTTGGCTCGTACGGCCACGGGCGAGAGGTTCGGCATCACGACATTCGCGCCGGCCTTCAGCCCCAGTTCGCGTCCCTGCGGATGGATAGTCCCCAGGGCGGTGGTAGAGGGCAGCAGGACGTATGGGAACATCAGTCGCAGGACAGCCAGGAGGCGCAGCGTGAGTTCCAGCGTGCCGTTGGGGAAATCCCTGAACGGCGTGTCCGCATGGTGGATGAAGGGCCCGATGCCAATCATGTCCGGCTGGAGCTCCTGCAGGAAACGCAGGTCGGCGATCAGTTCGCGGGTGGTCTGGTAGGGGGACCCGACCATGAATCCCGCGCCGACCTGATAGCCGATTCCCTTGAGATCCCAAAGGCACCGTTTCCGGTTAGCCAGGCTCAGCTCGGCGGGATGCAATTTCGCGTAGTGCGCCTCGCTGGCGGTCTCGTGGCGCAGAAGATAGCGACGGGCACCTGCGTCGAAGAATGCCTGATAGCTCGCGCGAGGCTTCTCGCCGATCGAGAGCGTGATGGCGCAATCCGGGAAGCGAGCGTGCAAATCGGCGACTAGAGCGCAGACGCGCTCGTCGGTGTAGTAGGGGTCCTCGCCGCCCTGCAAGACGAAGGTGCGGTAGCCCAGCGTGTAGCCCTCTTTGGCGCAAGACAAGATATCCTCGTGGGTGAGGCGGTAGCGCGGCACCTTGAGATTATCGCGTCGGATGCCGCAATAATAGCAGTTGTTGCGGCAGTGGTTGGTGAATTCGATGAGTCCGCGCAGAAAGACCGCGTCGCCGTAGTGCTCGCGACGCACGGCGTCCGCCGCCGCGAAGAGCTCCGCGTCGTAGGCGGGGCTCTCCAGCAACGCGAAGAGCTCCGCGTCCGGCAGGGTGCGGGTCTCACGCAATTGTTGTACGATGGATTCGGGCATGCTTCACGACCAGGCAATTGACAGAAAACACCTCGGCTTCTGGTGAAATGTCCGCTAATATAATTTTTGCCGGGGCAATTTCCCAATCACACGCGAAATCAGTGTCCCAGCATGGCCGGTTGGCACGGGACACTTTACAGGCCGGCCCGTCATTTCTTTGCCCTCAATATAAATGTGACCGCGCGGACTTTTCCCGCCGGACTTGAGATCATCGGCCTCCCCAGTGAAGAGTGCCGAAATTCTCCATGGTGATGTCGTCAACGCCCATCTCCGCCAGGCGCCGGCATTCGGCGCCATTGATGTCTCCCCAGGCTCCCACCAGCAATCCCCGCCGATGAAGCTCCCCCACGATGTCCTCGCTGAGACAGTCGAATCTTAGCCCGACGGATTCCACGGCCGCCAGGCATTGCGCCTCGGCACTCCCCGCGACCACGACAAGACGGCCATTTCTGCTACATCTTTCCGCAGTGCCTTTCCCGACAAACAGGCGAACCCGGATGCCGGGGTGCCTCTCCTTCACATACTGCAGAACCGCTGGCATGAAGGAGGCCACGACGGCCCTCTCCTGCGCATCGCGGGAAAGAATCATCTCCGCCACCAGATCCGCCGCCCGCATCCACGCCTCCGCCCCCTCATCCTTGATTTCGATGATCTGGTGTTTGTGATACTGCTCGCAGAGCTCAAAGGCCTCCTCGAAAGCCGGGATGCGAATGCCGGAGAGCCCTCGCCGGCAGCCGAAGTTATGCTCCCGCAATTCCTTCAGGGCGAGGTGGCGGACCTTGCCCTTGCCGTCACTGGTCCGGTCAATCGTCTCGTCGTGAATCACCACCAGCCGTCCATCTTGAGTGAGACGAACATCATACTCCACTCCCCAGACTTCGGACTGGCAGGCGGACAAAATCGCCTCCAGGGTGTTTTCCGCATGGCTGCCATCTATCAGTCCGCGGTGCGCGATGAAGACGGTCCCCATTCCTTCCTGGACAGGAGCGTGGTCTTCCCCCGCCCGAACCACCATGCAACAGAGGATGGCAAGCACCGTGACGAGCAGATTCCGCTGTAGATTCTTCATAGTGGATGTCCGACAAGCTTAAACCCTGAAAGTACTTAAGGCATAACATAAATTGCCTTTCGCTTTCCGAC